>NZ_JADBSA010000377.1:0-12998 GCF_020246945.1 Microcystis sp. M113S1
ATTGACACTCCCGTCGCGCTCATGCGAGGGATTCTTGGTTCACTGACTCAAGTTGTCTTGACAGGTATTGCTACCAACCAAAATAGAGCTTAAATCTCCCCAAGCGTTTAGGTCTGATGACCAACTTCCGATATGCCCTATCGTAGCTTTTTTGAGTATATTTAATGCCGCCATTTTGTCTCTATCTTCTACATATCCGCAAGAACAAACATGGGTTCTAACCGATAGAGACTTTTTAATTAACTTGCCACAATTAAAGCATTCTTGGCTAGTATAGGCTGGATTAACTGCAATAGTTAATCGGCCGTATTTAATACCAAAATACTCTATCCATTTTCTTAATTGCGACCAACCCGCATCATTAATACTCTTAGCTAGTTTTCGATTACGCACAAGGTTCTTGACTTTTAAATCTTCATAAGCTATCAAGTCGTTTGACTGAATTAAACGGAGTGCCAATTTTTTAGCAAACTCTTCTCGTTGCCTACTTACTTTTAAATGTCCCAAGCGCGTACTTTTGACTAGCTTTTTTGTAGTTATTAGACTGCTGTTGCCCTCTTCTAAACTTTTTAGATTTTCTCCTATTTAGTTTATTAAGACGCTTCTCTGCTTTTCGATAATATTTAGGAGGTTCTACTGTATTGTTGTCGCTATCGGCATAAAGATACTTTAGTCCCATGTCTAAACCTACACATTTTTTGGTAGGCTCTAATTTTGGGGTTATATCTCTCACGTCAAGTTTTAACATTAACTGGCCATAATACCCGTCAGCACGTTTAACTATTCTCACCCTTTGAATTTGCCATTCTTGGAAACAGAACAAGTCTCGACTACCAATTAGTTTTAACTCTCCGATGTTTTTACCATCGGTGAAAGTTATTCTTTTGGTATCTCGATTAATCTTCCAGCCTGATTTTTTAAACTCAATAGAATGAGTACGTTTAGAGTATTTAGGGTATCCCTTTTTGCCAGGGATTTGGTTTTTACAGTTGTTAGAGAACCTTAAAATAGCAGTCCAAGTCCTACGCTACGCCTGTTGACAAGCTGTAGAGTTAAGGTCTTTGACGAAAGAATATTCGTTTCTTAATTCGGTTGTGTATCGATAAATATCCTTTTGTCCTACACCTTTGTTATCTTCCCAATATCTAAGGCATTTATTCCGAACAAACTGAACTGTCCGAATTGCCTCATCAATGGCTTGATATTGAGATGGTTTTCCTCTAAGCTTGTACTCTAAAATGAACATCTTGCGTGCCGACCTACTACGCAAACCATTCTAGCACGCTAAGAATTGAGTTGTCAATCGTGCTTCGCTATTTCTATGCTGGCGGAACCTTTCATCTCCGAGGTAAAACCGAGAGCCTTCAAGCCGACATTTCAGGTAAACGGCAAACCATGACCAAATCCGCCAGCAGACGGATTTGGTGGCAACTCATTGGTTATTTCTGGATTTAACCAGAGCGATCGATTTGTTAGATTTTTAATAGTCGGTCTGTCAACCGATAGATAGAAACAGTCAAAACATCAGAATCAGAGATCAAAGTATGAAACTTCCTACAGGGTTACGGCGCACTATTACCCACGCTTTGGCAACTTTTCTAGGAATTATGCTCGGTTTTAGCAGTTTAGCGGCGGTAAATGCTGAAAATCTGCCCAGCGTTGCCGCCGATGTGGCCAGAATTACCCCAGAGATGACGGCGGAAAGTTTTGTCGCTAAGGCAGTGGCGCGCACGGGTGCGGCAGTGGTGCGAATTGACACCGAAGCGATCATTACTCGTCCCAATAGCCCCTTTTTTGATGATCCTTTTTTTCAGGAGTTTTTTGGGGAACAGTTTCGTGTCCCGACACAGCAGCGAGTGGCGGGCCAGGGATCGGGTTTTATTATCGATGGCAGTGGTTTAATCTTAACTAATGCCCATGTGGTCGATAATGCCGATAAGGTAACGGTGACATTAAAAGATGGTCGTAGCTTCAAAGGAGAAGTACGCGGTACTGATGAGATCACTGATTTAGCCGTGGTGAAAATTAATCCCCAAGGGGAAAAATTACCTGTAGCCGTCCTCGGCAATTCCTCATCCATACAAGTGGGGGACTGGGCGATCGCAGTAGGCAATCCCGTCGGTCTAGATAATACGGTAACTTTAGGAATTATTAGCACGATCGGGCGCTCGGCGGCTAAGGCGGGTATTCCCGATAAACGCATTGATTTTATCCAAACCGATGCCGCTATTAACCCGGGCAATTCCGGCGGTCCTTTACTCAACGCCCAAGGGGAAGTCATCGGCATCAATACGGCGATTCGTGCCGATGCCATGGGGATCGGTTTTGCCATTCCCATCGACCGGGCCAAGCAGTTACAAGCGACCCTAGAATCAGGTCAAAAGGTGGCCCATCCCTATATCGGTGTGCAGATGGTTAATCTAACTCCCGATTTAGCCCAGGCTAATAATCAAAACCCCAATTCTGCCATGATCGTCCCAGAAGTGTCGGGAATTTTGGTGGTGAAAGTCCTACCCAATACCCCCGCCGAAAAAGCCGGGATCCGTCGCGGGGATGTGATTGTCAAAGCTAACAATCAACCGGTTAGCGATGGCGGTGAGTTACAGGAAATGGTGGAAAAAACCGGGATCGGTCAATCTTTACCCCTCAGGATCAGAAGGGGCGAAAGGGCGATCGATCTCACCGTAATCACCGCCCAAATGTCGAATCAGTAATCGGCGGTCAGTGATCAGTTATCAGATGTGAGTTTTCATGCCTTGATTGAGCAGCGACGAAAATCTTTTCAGGACTCGTAGCGCCGATAAAGCCGCTGCAACTTGTCATAGAAACGCTTGCGGACTTTTTCCGGGGAGATCAGCAAGCAGTCTTCTCCGTAGGGGAGAATTTCGCGGAAAAACCAGAAGCTACTCGTTACCTGTCGGGTAATCTGCCGGACAAGGGGATCGATCGAGATCAATTCGTTGGCAATATCGATAGCGGTTTTGGTCCGGTACGATCGAGCTAATCCATCGAACAGGTGAAACTCGGCCGACACACTATCAAGCTGACTGCGCCACTTGCCCTTAGGGATCGGGGTAATTAAGGAATCGTTGGGGATTCGATCGAGCCGTAAACTCCAATTATGGTGTAGTTCGGAAATATCTTGATTTCCCTCGGTTTCCTCGCACCAGCAGTCGAGATATAGCCGCTCCTCGTGACGATTGATAGCGGCATGGTAAAGATGGAATTGCCAGAGTCGATCGCCCGCATCCTGATAGGATAACTGAAACGGTTGTTGTCGGAGAATACAGCGATCGAGTTCCAGCCGCCATGGTGGGGGAGGATTATCGACGAGGCGTTCTAGCTCTTTCCGTAAGGGGCCTGACAGTTCGCTCCGTTCTAATAGTAGTTTAGTTAGTTCCAGGGCGATGGGGATTTGTCCAGCATCAATGAGAGAATCGATCGCCTGTTGGAGCATCTGCAAGCGAGCGGGCTTCCAGTCGTGATTAGGGGCGATTTTAAGCTTATTCTGGGCAATTTCTTTGATTAGCTTCGATATATTCGGTTTATCTCCCCACAATAGCCCGAATTCACTGGCAAGGATTTCTAGGGCCTGTTTTTCTTTTTCACTGACCGATAAAGTGATTGATTGTCCTATCCGGCTCATAGTTTATAAGTGTACGGACACTTTTTCTGTTGAGGTACTTGTCCATCCCTATTATCGTGGTTATCATGGAAAATAGCAAGGAGTTACGGACAGAAATTCATGGTAAATTATCAAGTAACACTCAGGCCAGTCTATTCCTGTCCCGCAGACGAGATCCCAGACGGGATCAAGGTTCCCCAAGGATGGCGGTTATCGTGGCATCAGGTGGAGACCTGGAAAGCACTAAACGATCCCGATGTCGCGGTAATCATCAATTCAGCGATGACGGGGGACGGGAAAAGTCTGGCCGCGTATCTCGACGCGATGCAGGGAGTGAAACCCGATGATTCTCTCTGCCGTCCGATCGGTCTCTATCCCACCAATGAACTCGCTAGAGATCAGGAAAGTCAAATCCAAGGCTATATCGATCGATTCGGACCTAATAACGATCCTCGCATTAGTCGATTGAGTGGTGCAACACTGGAAATTTACGCGGAAAGTGAAGACATTCGGAAAGACAACGCCATTTTAACCCGCATTGACCAATCGGATATTATCCTCACAAATCCTGATATTTTACATTATCTCCATCGTCACGCTTATATTACTCCTAAAGATGCCCCCGATAAGCTTTGGAGTCGTCTAGACGTTACATTCAATCTTTTTATACACGATGAATTTCATGTTTTTAGTGCGCCCCAGATCGCGAGTGTTATTAATACGATGCTATTGATGCGTCATACGAAAAACGGACGCAAACATCTATTTCTTTCTGCCACCCCAGAAAAACAACTACTCGAACGATTGAAAACCGTGTTCGCTGCCGAGGAAATTCGAGAGATTAACCCTTACGAGCGTGAAAAGTACCGTTTTCCCGATTCAGAAGCGGAAAAACAACAATTAGAGTCGCAGGGATGGCGACAGATCGCTCGACAGATAACTTTAAATTTTATTCCTATAGATTCTACTTTCGGGGCGACGGAAACCTGGCTACGAGAAAACTGGCAGTTAATTCGTGACTATTTTCTGCAATATCCGGGGAGTAAAGGTGCGATCATTCTCAATTCGATCGCTTCTGTCAAACGCTTAATCCGAGAGTTTAAGAACTTGCTCCATCCGTTGACAGTGGAAGAAAATACTGGTTTAACGGGACAAACGCAAAAAAATGAATCGTTACAAGCCGATTTAGTTCTCGGAACCAGTACGATCGATGTGGGAGTGGATTTCCGGATTAACTTTTTAATTTTTGAGTCCGCAGATTCGGGGAGTTTTATCCAGCGCTTGGGACGGCTCGGCAGACACGATGGACAGAGTGACGATCAACCCTTCCTCAATTTTACCGCCCATGCGCTCACGCCTAACTTTTTGGTCGAGCGATTATTTCTCGGCGAACATCCTCCTTTAGAGAGAAATGTCCTCTATGATCGCCCGTTTTTAAATGAGCAAATTCGGGATAAATACCGCAATATCAATAACTTTCAGGGATATTTCTCCCGTTGGGCGGGAGTGCAGTCCGTGGCGATCAGTAGCAAGTTGAATCATAAAACGATTCGGGATAAATACCAAAAAAGTCGCGTCGCGTTCGAGGAAGATTGTCAGAGGGTTTTCCAAACGAGTCTGGGCCGGGTGAGGGGATGTTTACGAACTTGGAGAGAGGACTGGCAACAGCTATCGGGACAAGTCTCGAAAAGCCCGATTGAAGAGGACGCGAGTAGCTTTCGAGGTTCTAGCTCGCTTTCCTGCGGGTTGTACGATGAAGCATACGAAGACTGGCCCGGTGATTACTTCAAAACCTACGATTTACCCGGCATCCTCAGCAATCTCGACATTGAACCGATGACCCAAGCGGACTACCTCCGACTTCTAGAGTCAACCGCGGCCCGTCTTCAACAACCGATTGCCAAGGGACGGTTTCGCCACTGCCTCGCGTTTATGAAGTTGCTGAGATATCGTCCAGAAAGACGACCATGGCGATTTAGCTACGGGGGAGACCTGAGAGAACTGGCGAATAGCTGGAAAGTGCAGGTTTTACGGGGTATTCAAGTCTATCCCTGTCCCTATCGGCAGATTAACGAGCGGATGAAAACCAGATATCTCGTCAGTTATCTGGTTCCGCACCCAGTCGAGGAGGTGAAAAAACGTCTCCAGCTACCGATGCACTTTCAGATTTATCCCATAGACGAGTTCGGTCGTGAGAAAACCTCCGCACCTTACTCTATAGCTTTCGGTCAATCGGCACTGCTACTCGATACCCAAGCCTACCGTCTCAAGGAAAAAGGAGGAGACTCATGGATCTGCTAGAACTGTTATCCCTATTAGGGTTTGAGCTTTTTTTAAGCGAAGTGAAGCTTACACACTTAAGTTCAGACCTATTTATTTCAATCCCTACTAGGAATTCGCTGTGGTCGGGTGTCGCTTCAACAGGTATAGCCTATCACAGTTTAAGTCATGACCTATTTAACAGTCAAATAAGTCTGAACTTATTGAAATTTTAAGCGATCCCTTGATCCTATCGATCAGATTATGGTAGGGTGAAAATGTTCACTAGAAAGTAAGTACATAAATACTATGAGCAAAAAGAAACGTATTCTCCATCTTTTATCCGATGGGAAACGGCACACTACAGAAGAGTTAATTCCAATTACCCACAGATTCAGTGCCGCTATCGATTCGTTGCGAGATGATGATGGCTACGAGATCGCAACCATAAAAATCGCTCACAATGTTTACGTCTATCAGTTAAAGGTGGCCTAAACAGATTATAGAAAGAGTTTTCGACTCTTTCCAGTTAAGGGAAGCTCATTAGTAGCTTGCAGAGTTAAGTTCAGACGTAAATAGTCTTGCTCCCCAATATCGGCTGATGCTGAGTCTTTTGTCCTAGAGTCTTTAACTGTGTAATAGACTATTTCACCTGATAGCTTCCCTTTTTCTCTTGATTGTATTTATTGAATGAATTGAAATTGCTAAAACTAGAACAATCATGAACTATCAACAGTGTATTCTCGAATTAATGTCCGATTCAAAGCCTCACACTACCGAAGAGCTTAATAAAATAACTCATAAATTTGGAGAGGTAATAGATAACTTGAGAAAAAAGGGGTATTTAATCAAAACTATTCGAGTTGCCCCTAATCTCTACGCATATCATCTACAAACACCAAGATCGCTATCAATAGAAGAGCTAAAAACTTTATCCTCTCAACTTCCAGAAAATATTCCCTATGTCAAACTATTAGTTTTATTCGGTTCTAGAGCGACCGGAAAAAATCACGACGGTAGTGATTGGGATTTTGCGGTTCTATATGACGAAAAAATCGAGCGGAAACAAAATCGAGAAAAATCCGAGCGATATCTAGAAGTTCTTGACTACCTGAGTGAAGTATTAAAGATCAATAGGGACGCAATCGATCTTGTTGAACTTGATCGCTGTTCTCCCCTTATCGGTTATCAAGTCGCACGAGATGGAAAACTTATTTACGAAAGTCATGTTGGCGAGTTTCTTAAATTCCGTGTTCGAGCGTGGAAGGTATATGCTGATACCGCCAAGTTTCGTAAAACCCAGAAAGAAAGTATTCATCTCTGGTTAAAAAAATGGGGTTTGCAATGATGGAAAGAGAGATTGTAGAATCAAGAATTAGCTTGATGATTAAATATCTTGATCGCCTGAAATGTTTCGAGTCTATCAAGTTAATCGATTATCAAGAAAATGAGTAAATTGATCATGAAATTGTTTTTAAATCTATCCCTACAACTTAAAAACAATTCCCTATTTATATCCAACAAATCATCACTTACTTAGATGTACAGGAGCAGGATAATGGCTAGAAAGAAAAAAGAAACAAGTCAAGAGATTCAACAATTAAATATTTTTGACTATCGAGATAATATTGAATCCTTTCAAGACGAAAACGAGGATATAAATAATTATGAGGAAGAGGAAGAAGAGCCACCAGATTCTAACCGAGATGAAGAAGAGATTCAAAAAGAATTTTTAACGACTAAATTCTTTAAAGAAGCAATTATTAAGCAGAATCCTGAAGATCCTGTTATGATGGATTTTGCCGAGTATGTATTGCCTAATTTCTTGAAAGTTGCTGCTGGTGTGACTGCAAAAGGAGGTAAATGGATCGAGAATAAAATAGCGGAGGGAAATTTAAAAAGCGATCGAGCTTTGCACGACCAATCATTAAGCACTCACATCCTGAATGGATTATTCGCAGCCAACTTAATCGAACAACAAATAGAAAAATTAGACACAACTATTAAACGATATATCAAAGAATTTGATAGAAGATTGGGTATGGCGGGATTTATTTTACATGATTTCGAGAAATTTAAGTATGATCGCTTTCCACAGATGCCTGAAAAGTACAAAAATTTGCCAGAAATTCGAGGATTATCTCTTCAAGAACATCGAGAAATTATTGATGTGATGGTTCGTTATCTACAATTAGATATTTTTATCGATCCAGAAAATCCAGAAGTATATCGAGAATACATAGATGATTTACTGGTGATAGCTTACAACGCGCAAATTCGTTGGGGAACTAACTGGAATTTCTCCATTCATGATGGACTATCTCCTAAATTAAAACCGAGAGGTGATAAATTATTTTCTTTAACTGGATTAGCTTGTTTAGCCGATCGGATATCCTCCATAGTCAAGCATCCTCAAGACGCTTTAAGTTCTAGCTTAGACGACATTCTAGGTCGATTGAGTAATAGAAATTTGAAGTTAACCTATCACGCTATCTCGGAAAATCGAGGAGTCTTAACTAATGTTATCAATAACGCTCTTATCGATGAATATGTCAGTCTCAACACCCCCGAAAAGCAGTATTATCAACCGTTACTATATTTACCGACTGGAGTAGTTTATCTAACCTCCCGTAATGCACCAGAAATATCGGTAGATAATATTCCCGAAAGAGTGGTTGATAAAATCAATTCTCTCTGTATCGGAGAATTGCGAACTAGACAGACAGGATTTAATCGAGATGGTAAGGGAATGAAATACGCAGAATATTATCATTTATTCTTTAACACCCTCGAATTGATGGACGTTGGTTTAGATGCAACGCTAAAAATTCTGAAAGATGGGAAAAAGCCTGTTTCTGGCGATCGAAGCGGTACTTTAGTTAAATTTCAAAAGTTAGGAATTTTATCCGATCAATATAATTTCGAGTTTAAAGAAGATATTCGGATCGATCAGATCGCCGAGTTTTGTGATTTAATCAGCCGTAAAATATGGGATGAGAAAGTCTCTCAAATTCTAGAAACTTGTAAGCGGGATAAAAACATTCCCAAACCGCCTGACTTCGATTTTATGCTTGAAGTCGCCAAACATTGGGATTTACTAAGCTATATTCCCGCCATTCGGGAGATTCAAAGAATAAACGATAGTCTTAAGGAACGTAAATTAAAAGGCAATACAGGTGGACTACCTTTAGAATGGTATTATTTGGCCGCTAAGTATTTAGAGCATAATGTAGGAATCGGAAATGAAGAAATTAAACCGAGATGTCAAAAATTATTAATCCATCTTCGCAATTCGATCGAACCCATTTTAAACGATTATCAAGTTTTCGATGGATGGGATGATTTACGCGCGTGGGTTAAACAAGTAGTCATGTTACCAAATCAACAGACAGATACCAGATCACCCGATAAATTTTTTGAAGAATTTCAACGCTATAAAAATGCTAAAAAATCGGGAAGGGGAAAAACAGCACTTTGCTCTATATCCCATTCCGCATATAGCGTAACTGAGCAGATGGAATCGGCAGTCTTGTTCACTCCCCAAGTTTACACTAATAAACAAAATCTAGGAGGTTCTAACGCTAAACGTAACATTTCCAGCATCGCAGGAATCGAATTCATGTTACGGCAAATTTTAATGAGCGAGACAGAAGCGGTAGGAAAAAATTTTGAGGATGCTAAATATCGTTATATTTATTTTTATCCTACATATTACTGTACTCCAGAAACCAATTTGTTCTTGCATCAAGTCTATGAGGAAATCAAACAATCTCGCTTCGATACAGATGTTCGTAATCATTTCATTAGTAAAGACTTAAAAGCACATCTCGAATTAGACCAATATCGGAGTCTTGATATTTTTCATCTCGATAATACTTCAATAAAGGATCGATCTCTCAAACTCTCCTATCCCGAAAAGCAACCTCTCACCTTCTACTTTATGGCTCTTCCTCCTGAAGTTAAAGGGAAAGATAAAAAAATAACCGACACGGAATCATGGATTATGCCGGCATGGTTAGGATTAGCTTTCCCGATGATCTTGGATGTTAAAACGGTGGTTTCTGAGTCTCCTATTCCTCCCTTTAATGATGGTGCGGAATTCCAGGAAACTGTTTTTCTCGATGGTGCGCCACCTGCACTTCGAGCTTTAGTTCAACGAGATTTATTTCGCTTGGACTACATCTTAGAAAGTTGGGAGGAAGAAGGAAAAAAATATTCCGCACCCTTAAATACCCTAACCGCAGCCTATTATATTCATTTGGACGTGAACGCAAAGCAGGGTAAGACGGGTTATGACCCCAATTGGGGCAAATTAACGGAACTAGCTATCAATTTAGAAACCAGTCCTCTCTATGTCTTTCATTACCTTAAACAGTGGAAACGGGGCAAAGATGCTGATATACCGAGCGCTAATCGGATCGCTCTGTATCTCTACGATTTTTATCCTTGTTTCGATCCCTATGTACAAGCTAACCGAACCAATTTAACTATCGATATGACAGCAGAATCGCCCTTAAATCACCCGAAAAACTTAACCGAATTGTATCGTCAATTCTATCGAGCTAATAAACGATATAATCCGAAAGCAAACGCAGTTTTAAAACCGATTGATGTGGCCGCCGATACGATTCTCAAAGGAGGAATGTATCAGGGAGAAGCCCTAGTTTTTGTAGTAGCGGCGGAAGTGGCCAGCTTAATGAATCGGGTTCATGCTTCTACAGCAGAAGGTCGTTGGATTCTGTCCGATCGAGAACAGGAAAGACAGAAAATATTGTCTTTTGCTCGTTATTTTGTGATCGATGTGTTCGAGGGTTCTTTTAAGGGCGATCGAGCGCGTCTAGCCGGCAGACAATTAAACCTCATTCGCGATACCTGCGAATTTCTTTACCGTCTCGAACAGGACAGAGAAAATCAAGAGTTAAAAGCCCAGGGTCAACCTGTGGAAGAAGATTCTGAAAACAATAATTAATTCAAGGAGTACCTACCATGTCTTTACTGAAAACGATCAATTCTAAATTCTTTCATAGCGAGATTCCCTACAAACCGATGGGAAAATATGTTCACTTTTTGACGATTCGAGTCACAGAATCTTATCCTTTATTTAAAACAGATGAAGAGCTAAATAAAGCTCGTGTTCGTGCGGGAATTGACAAGAATAAAACGATTAGTCGCTTATCGATGTTTAAACGAAAACAGTCAACTCCAGAACGTTTAGTCGGTCGAGAGTTACTTCGTAAATACAATATTGTAACCGCCGAGGAGTGCGAGTACAATGTAAAATTTGCCATGAATAACCCCGACTGTATTATCTATGGGTTCGCTATTGGTGATTCGGGTTCAGAAAAATCGAAAGTAGTAGTAGATACGGCTTTTTCGATCACACCCTTTGATGAATCCCATGAAAGTTTTACTTTAAACGCTCCCTACGAGAATGGTACCATGGCATCTAAGGGAGAAAATAACACAAAAGTAGGTGAAGTGACTAGCCGAATTAAACAACAGGATCACATCCGTCCGCAGGTGTTTTTCCCTAGTATTGTCACCCTAAAAGATCCGACAGAAGCGGGTTTTCTCTACGTTTTTAATAACATCCTGCGTACCCGTCACTACGGAGCGCAAACTACCCGGACGGGACGGGTAAGAAATGAGCTTATTGGTGTTATTTTTGCCGATGGGGAAATTGTTAGTAATTTGCGCTGGACACAGGCAATATATGATCGCCTTCCCGATGAAGTATTACACTCGATCGATCCCTTAGACGAGGATTTAGTTATGGAAAAAGCCACCGAAGCAATACAAGCATTAATGGCGGAAGAATTTATCGTTCATACCGATTTTATCGGGGAAAATTTTCAACCTTTATTAACCGAGGTGAAAACTCTCACGGGTACGGAAGCAGGAATTCGATCGATCCTAGATCAAGCTAATGACGATTCAAAAAAATACTTTCAAAAATATATTGAGAAAAAGAAAGCCGAGAAAAAATAGCTAATTTCGTCGGGTGGGTGTCGCCCACCCTATCATTATGGTTCACATCTATTCCTGTCAATTAGAACTGCACGATAGTCTTTATTACGCAACCCGTGAAATCGGCAGACTCTACGAAACCGAACCCGTAATTCATAATTACGCGCTCTGTTATGCTTTGGGATTGGTAAATAGCGATAGTTATCGTTACTTCTGTTCCGAACAGATTCCACAGTACCAAGAACATTTAAATCCTCTTAACGAAGAGAAAATTTATGTCACTCCCGCACGGGCGATCGCTCATACGGCGGTTCTCAATACTTGGAAATATGCCAATAATAACTATCATGTGGAGATGGAAAAAACCCAGAAAAATATTCCCAGTTTTGGCAGAGCCAAAGAAATCGCTCCCGAAAGTGTTTTTGAATGTTTTATCATTTCCTGTCACCCCCTACAACTTCCTAAATGGATTCGTTTGGGAAAATGGATGAGTAAAGCGGAAGTAAAACTAACAGAACTTTCGATATCAAAACAAAAAGAGGATTTATTTATCTATCCCTATCCTTTAAATCCTCTCGATGTTATGTTTACCCATCAGGTGATTGGCTACGATGTGATCAATATGCCACCAGTTAGTTTAATCCGTAATGTACGAATGCGCGGGGAATATTACCAAATAAGCGATCACCCCGATCTGAAAATTCCCGCTCGATTGTCCTATCACTTCGGTTAAAAATTGACCATGACTCTTATCTCTTCTAAATCCCTCACATTACCAGAATTTCTATCGTTACCCGATGGCGATATTACCTATGAATTAGTCGATGGAGAAGCGATCGCAAAAATGTCACCGAAATTCTTTCATTCTCGTTTAACTCTGGCTTTATCTTCTATACTCGATCACTGGAATCAAGGACGGGGAGAAGTGGGAATCGAATGGGCGATCGTCCTAAGCAAAAACGATCGAGATTGGTGTCCCGTTCCCGATCTCCTCTACATTTCCTCTGAAAGGTTAGGAGACATTCCCCTCACCGATGAAGCTTGTCCCGTTCCTCCGGAATTAGTCATCGAAATTATTTCCCCTGAACAATCCTTCAGCAGCCTGAGCGAAAAAGCCGTGGCCTACCTAAAAGCGGGAGTCAGTCGC
>NZ_JADBSA010000378.1:0-11906 GCF_020246945.1 Microcystis sp. M113S1
AGCATATCCTACTCTTTCTTGTCTTTCGTACCATGCTTGTGTTCTGAGATGGAGAGCTTTATTGTAAACTAATCTTACACAGCCCAAGGTGCGCCGCAATAGCGACTCTTGTTCTGGTGTGGGGTAAAATCGAAACGAATAGGCTTTTTCCATGTCTTAACATTCTGGCATATATCGTGTAAATGCGCTAATATTTAACAGTAAAGCCGTCGTTCTACGACGGGGTTTCAGACCCAAAATTTTCGATGAGCGATCGACCATTTCGTGGCAAGTCCGATAATAGTAATTTTCGCCGGCCCTCGCGGCCGAAAACCGGGCCAATTCTGGCTAAATCCCCGGCAGTAACTCCAGAAAACCAAGAAGCTGATGATCTGCTCTACGGTCGCCGGGTGGTTTTAACGGCCATGGAGGAGGAGCGCCAACTGAATCGGATTTGGGTAGTCAATCGACTCCGTTACGATCCCCGTTATCATACCCTTTTAGAAAAAGCGAAAGCCAACGGCACGGTAATTGATGAGGTGGATGATCTGCGTCTCGATCAGATTACCAATAAGGCCAATCATCAGGGGATCGCCGCCCAGATGTCCCCCTATGAGTATATAGAATTAGCCGATCTGATCGAAAAAGCTAAGGGCAAAAGTCGCCACCCCGTCATCGTCATCGCTGAAGGTATTACGGATCCCCATAACCTTGGGGCAATTATTCGCACCGCCGAAGCCATGGGTTGTCAGGGGGTAGTTATTCCCCAACGTCGCGCCGCCGGGGTGACATCGACGGTGATGAAAGTGGCGGCGGGGGCCTTGGAATATTTACCTGTGGCCAGAGTGGTCAATCTCAATCGTGCTTTAGAGGAATTAAAAGCGGCGGGTTTTTGGCTCTACGGCACGGCGGCAAAAAGTGGTAAATCCTTACACACAATTAATTTAACGGGTGCGATAGGATTGGTGGTAGGTTCGGAGGGAGAGGGTTTGAGTCTGTTGACCCAAAAGTCCTGCGATGAGTTGGTATCTATCCCCTTGGCAGGCAAAACCCCCAGTCTCAATGCTTCGGTGGCGGCGGCTATGGCTCTTTACGAGGTTTACCGTCAACGCTGGCAAAATTCCCCCGACTGAAAATCTGTATTTTTCGACACCCCAATAGCCAAAAGGAAAAAGTACAAATAGAATAGGAAGGAAGTTTGCGAAATGTAAACGGACGTAACAAAACCACCAGAGTAGATTGAGACGGGGAACAAAATGAAAGAATTTTTGATTAGCTTACTCGAAAGGTTCGGATTAGCCTACTGGGTCGAGATTAAAACCGACTATCCCAGATGTACTTATTATTTCGGTCCTTTTCTCGCTAAAGACGAGGCTGAAGTCGCTCAAGCTGGTTACGAAGAAGATTTGAAAACAGAAGGAGCGCAGGGAATTAAATTGCATATAAAACGTTGTCAACCCGAAGATTTAACTATTTTTGAGGAAAAAGAAGAAATCAAGCCCCTGAATCCCCTAAAGGTCTTACGCAGTCAAGCTTCTTAACGACTTTCAGTGATCAGTAATCAGTAATCAGTAATCAGTAAACGGTGAAAAGACAGCAATTAGTAATCAGTGATCAGTAAACAGTGAAAAGACAGCAGGAAACTGCCATTTGATGAGGCTCACTTAATACATACTGCTCACTTAAAACTGGTAACTGGTAACTGATTCAAGGCTGATAGTCAAATATCAATGGTAGCGATTTAAAAAACAGCTATATTGTGCTTCTGTCAGTCTTCCCGCTTCGTAGAGAGTATCGGTAATTTCTGCCAGGGTTAAAACCGAATAAGCTTGATAACCATGGCTACGAAGTTTATCTTTAACAAGTCCACCATGATCGATAAAAACCACGATATCATTAACTAATAATCCCGCCGATTTAATCTTTGCTGCCCCCTCGATCGCACTTTTGCCAGAAATTAAAATATCGTCCACCACTACCACGGTTTCCCCCACTTGAAAATTACCTTCAATTAATCTTCTTGTGCCGTGAGCTTTTACTTCTTTGCGGGGGAAAATCATCGGATGATTTAATAATAAAGATAAACCGGTAGCTGTGGGTAAAGAGCCGTAGGGGATACCAGCAATGCGGTCAAATGTCAAGGTTTTTAATATTTCTCCATAGGCTTCAATTACCTGCTGAAAAATATTAGGATTAGAGATAATTTTTCTCAGATCAATATAATAGGAAAAAGTTTCTCCCGATGCTTGCACATAATCGCCAAACATCAAGCAACCAATATCAAATAATTGTAGAATTAAATCCTGATGAGGATGTTGTTTTAAAAGACAAACGTTAGCAGTCCAAATATCATCTTTGCTCGATTCTTGCCTTTGATTTTGTTTAATTCTGTTGACTTCCTCTCGTAAATCCTTGACTTTTGCCCCCAAATCGGGTTGAGATAAAAAGTCTTGGGGGACAGGAATTAATAAACCCTCGCCATGACTATTTAAACCCACAGTAATTAACTCGGAGAATTTGCTTTTGTCTTCCCAAATACTGCGTAATAAAATCAATCTTTCGGGGGCAAAATTGCGAATCTTTTTCAAAATCTCCGGTTGAGTGGTTCCCACTTCTAAAAACACTTGTTCGGGAGTTCCCCAAGTACAAGCTTCTTTGACAACTTGCAGATAAAAAGGATTGTCGCGACTGGGGAATTCTTGCAGATTAATCGCGCCTTGATTGGAAGTATGACAGAGGATAAAAGCGCCATGCTCGGGGTAAACTAAAAAAGGAGCAACGTGATCCTGTCCGGAGTAGGGATTGAGAGTAACCGCGTCCACCTGCCAAGTTTTAAAGATAGTCTCGGCTAAAATACTGCTAGTATTAATATCGCCGTGTTTAGCATCCAAAATTACAGGGATATGATCGGGAATTGCCGTTAAAATTCGCTGTAATAATTCTAACCCGGCTGCTCCCAAAGCTTGATAAAAGCCTAAAGTTGGTTTGTAGGCACAGACAAAAGGGGCAGTTTCATCGATAATAAACTTGAGCCACTGTTCTAAATTAACGATTAATTCTCCCGGGGTGGAGGGCATCATTTCGGGGTTAGCATCTAAACCGAGGACAAGCAGACTCTGGTTTTGACTAATGGCGTGGTTTAACTTTTGAAAAAAATTCATCGGTTCCTAATCTCAGGATTCTGGATTAGCTTCTAATTCTACACTGTTTTGCCAAAAAATAGGCTGTAAAATTGTCTGGTGCAGACTTTTTCTTGTGTCAGCGTCAAGGAATTTCTTTTGTAGCGGTTGCCATTCTTGCCATTTTTGGTGACGGATATTTTGGAAAATTTCTAGTAAGGTGGGCATTTCCTTGGCAAGACAATTGGGGAAAATTTGGCTAAGAAAATCCGAGAGAACACAACAATCCTGCATTTCTCCGAGAATACTTTGAAGGTTTTTAATATCTTCTAGATACTCTTGATATTTGTCGCCATAAAACTGAGTGAATAACTCCATATTATAGCGGGAACGCTTGGCTTCTTTGCGGAGATCGTGCAGTAATAATCCTTCTTTTTCCAATAAGTCATCAATTTCTTGACTAGAAAACTCTCTTACTTTTTGATATTCCTCTAAATTTACCCCAACTAACCAGCCTTCGTGCAGTAAAAATCGACTCGCTTGCGGTAATAATAAGTCCGGTAAAACCGTGGCAATATCTAATTTTCCAATCGGTTGATAGGTAGGATTATCCAACCAACTGGCAAAATCTGCCTTAAAATTGAGAAATTTATCGGACTTCAACAGCTTTTCTACCTTAGCAAAAGCCTTCTCCCTTCGGTGTTCGAGAACTTGTAAAACTTTCTTCAGTAAATCCTGTTCTTTCGGGGGTAAAATTGGCTGATAATGACCGACAAAAGCCTCTTTTAACACATCTAAATCCCGCAATTCTCCTAAAATTCTGCCCAGATTACCCACCCGTTTTTGATCGGCAGATTTCGGCATGGTTAAAGCGGGGGCAAAACCGGTTAAGGTACTGCGGAGACGGCGCATTCCCACACGAATTTGATGTAATTCTTCCGTATCCTGATCGAGTAAAACCCCAGCTTCGTGTTTAAGAACTTTATGAAAATGTTTATCAATACCGATATAGGCCCAATCGGCAACAGTTTTAGCCCGAGGATTAAATTTGTTAGTCATTTGTCTTTAGGGAGGAAATAATGTCAAGATGATGATAGAATCTTTAAATCAAGACTGGAACTAATAGATACTATTTATTCTATACAATAGGATGAAGCGGCAGCTTTAAGAGAAGTTTATGGATAGTTTTTGGCTAGATTATGCGGGGGAAATCGCTTTTCGCACCGGAGAACATCTTTTCTTGACGGGAATAGCCATGGCTATGGGTAGCTTAATCGGGATTCCTCTAGGTATTTTAATTAGTCGTCAAGCTATTCTCGCTCAACCAATTATAGCGATCGTTAACACCCTACAGACTATCCCCAGTTTAGCCCTATTTGGCTTTTTAATTTCTGTGCCTTTTTTGGGAGGAATCGGCAAAATCCCCGCTATTGTTGCCCTAACTCTCTATACTTTACTGCCAATTGTTTTAAATACCTATCTGGGCATCACAAAAGTTGATCCCGAATTAAAATTAGCCGGGTTATCCCTAGGTATGACCGACGGGCAAATCCTGCGCTACATCGAATTACCCTTGGCCAGGGCGATGATTTTAGGAGGAGTGAGAATTGCGACGGTGATTGCTATCGGTGTGGCCACGATCGCAGCTGCCATCGGTGGCGGTGGTTTGGGAGTGTTTATTTTTCGCGGTATTGCCACGGTCAACAATCAGTTAATTTTGGCGGGGGCAATTCCTGCCGCTTTTTTAGCCCTTGTGGCCGATTGGAGTCTCGGTTGGCTAGAAAATACCTTTTCCCCTTCGCAACGCCCGCAAAAGCCCTCTAAATGGCAATGGGGATTAGGTTTAATCGGGTTAGCCTTGCTATCTTTCCTGTTGACTCAAATTTTCCATTCATCCCCCGGCACAGTGGTGATCGGTTCCAAAAATTTTACCGAACAGGTGATTTTAGGGGAAATTTTGGCACAGGAGATCGAAAAAGAGACGAATTTACGGGTCGAACGTCAATTTAATCTCGGTGGTACTCTGATCTGTCATGAAGCGGTGAAAGCGGGTAAAATCGATGGTTATGTGGAGTATTCTGGCACAGCTTTCACGGGAATTTTGCGAGAAAAACCCCTGAACGATGCCCGATTAGTCTCTGAAAAGCTGCAAGAGATTTATCGGGAAAAATTTAATCTAGAAGTGTTTCCCAGTTTAGGATTTGAGAATAATTTCGCCATTGTTATCCGGGGAGAAACCGCCAGTCAATACAATCTTAAAACTCTCTCGCAAGCGGCTAAATATACACCCAATTGGCAAGCGGGTTTTGGTTATGAATTTTTGGAAAGGGAAGACGGTTACAAGGGATTAGCGAAGACCTATGGCCTAACTTTTGCCCAACCCCCGAAAGTGATGGATTTAGGGTTAATGTACCGCGCTTTAGCCGAAAAACAAGTGGATTTAGTGGCGGGAAATTCCACCGATGGCTTAATTCCCGTGCTAGATTTAGTCATCCTAGAAGATGATCGACGCTATTTTCCTCCCTACGAAGCGGTACCGATTTTTAACCGGGATAGTTTGCGAAAATATCCGCAATTGCGACAGGTTTTAGCCAAACTCACCGGCAAAATTACCTCCACAGCTATGCAGAAATTAAACTATCAGGTGGATGGCAGCAATCGCAGGGTGGAGGAAGTGGTCAAAGAATTTCTAGTCTCCCTCTCTTAACCATTTAGTCACTCCCCCGGGTTGATCGATTAAACTAATGCCTTGGGCTTTTAATTGTGCGCGAATGCGATCGCTTTCGGCGTAATTTTTCGCTTTTTTTGCCTCTGTCCGTTGTTGGATCAGATTTTCGATTTCCGCTGCACTAATTCCCTCAGAAACAGGGGTTTCTCCTTGGTCGGCGGCAATTTCTAAGCCCAAAACCCTAGACAATTTCACCAAAGTATGCCATTTTACCGCTAATTGGGCCAGATTGCTGTCCGTCTTACCCGCATGGGTTAAATTATTACCTTCCTTGCGTAATTCCTTAGCGATTTCAAATAACACCGCTAAACCACCGGCAAAGTTAAAATCGTGATTTACCGCCTCTTGAAAGCGATTTTCTAGCTCTTGGTCAGTAATTCCAGGATTATCTTGCTGAAGATGCTTATAACCAAAGGATAAACCCTCTTGTAAAGTATGCCAGCCATTAGTGGCCGCCTGTAATCCCTCATCGGAAAAATCAATCGGTTTGCGGTATTGGGCTCCTAAAATTAATAATCTCACGGCTAAGGGGTCATATTTGGCCAATAACTCGCGAATAGTGATGAAATTACCGAGGGATTTCGACATTTTTTCCCCTGCCACCTTAACCATGCCATTATGTAACCAATAGTGGGCCAGAGGTTTACCCGTAGCCGCTTCACTTTGGGCGATTTCGTTTTCGTGGTGGGGAAAAATTAGATCACTTCCCCCCACATGAATATCGATAGTTTCTCCCAATTGTTCTTTGACCATGGCCGAACATTCAATATGCCACCCCGGACGACCTTGACCCCAGGGAGAATCCCAACTAGGTTCCCCCGGTTTTGCACCCTTCCAGAGGGCAAAATCAAAGGGGTCTTGTTTCTTGATTGCTTCCGGGTCGTCGGTTTCTACCCGGCCGCTGGCCCCCGCTTGCAAATCATCCAGTTTTCGCCCTGATAGTTTGCCATAATCAGAAAAACGACGGACGGAATAGTAAACATCGCCATCGCTGGGGTAAGCATAGCCTTTTTGTTCTAATTCATAGACTAGGCGCTTGATACCGTCGAGGCTATGAGTGGCCCGGGGATAAGCGTCCGCCGGTCTGACTCCTAATTTTGCCATATCTTCAAAGTAGGCCTGGATAAATCTCTCGGCCACGGCTGCCATGGTGGTATGTTCATTTTTAGCCCGATTGAGAATTTTATCGTCAATATCGGTGAAATTCTGAATATAGCGCACTTTATAACCGAGATACTCCAAATAACGCCGCACCACATCCCAAACCACACAGGTACGCGCATGACCCAAGTGGCAATAATCATAGACGGTAATGCCGCAGCAATACATGGAGACAATGCCGGGGATGAGGGGGGTAAAGGGTTCTTCGCGACGACTGAGGGTGTTGTAGAGGATTAAGGTCATGGATGGGGAAATTTTTTTCTGGGGAAAAAGGCTAGTCCAATTTTATAGCAGCTATCAGTGATCAGTGATCACTGATCACTGATCACTTTCCCTGATTTACTTACTATATTTTGTGTTTTTTGTCAAGAGGTTTTTAGGGTTTTAGTAAAGATGTGACGGTAAAATTCGAGAAGATAGGACTGTTTTGATGACAGCTATTATTGATAGAATCAATAGAATAACGAGAGGAAAGCTTGATTGTTTGCCTCAACCGACAATTTTTAATTGTTAATAAACTTTGACCAGACCCTAACTATGAATGAACCACCTAATAGCGCTGGCGATGAAATCCAATTACCCCGGGGAGAAAGAGTTGACCAGCTAAGAAATCTCATCGAAACCCTACGCATTGCCGATGAAGTGGCCAATCGAGGTTATTTGATTACCAGCGCCGAAGTGGCCGATTTAATGGATATTAATCCAGGGGCCGTTACCAGTCGAGGCGACCATTGGCCGTGGCGAAATTGGGTAATCTCCCGGGTCAGACGCGAGGGAAACCAAATTCTTTGGCAGTTGGAAAAAGTCGATTAGAATTAATTGCAATCATCAGTTAATTTCTCTCTTGACTTTTGTAAATTAGTAACTAGGGTTTGCTGAATAAATCTAAAAACTTTATCCAACAAGGTTTTTAGACTTTTTTTCCCTCAAAAAGTGCCGACCCTTGGAGTGATTGGGGGGAAAATTCAGGGACTTTTTCCCTGAAAATTAGGTAATTGACCACCTGAAAATGGGTAAAACCCCAACCCCCAACCCCCAACCCCCAACCCCCAACCCCCAACCCCCACCGAAAAACTTTTTCAGCAAACCCTAATTATCTCGTCATTTTCCCCCAGCAGATGACGCGCGAAACGTCGGGCCAAGGGCGGAGCCGATACAAGTGTACTGGTAAAGCCAGAAAATACCTGCAATCCCACTTTATCGGCGATCGCTCCCACTAGAGGCCGTCCCGAGGGGGCAAAGGCCACTAGGCAATGATGACAGCTTCCGGGGAGAGAGGCTAAAGAGGGCAGCAATGTCCCCACCGCGGCGCGTATTGCTTTTTCCCCCGCCAGAGGGTTTAAAATCCCGCTAGGATCGGTGATAATGGCGCTAATTTGCCCTAGATAAAGGCTTTGATCCCGGAATTGTACCGCCCCCGTTTCTAAAACACTGGTAATTATTTCTGGGGTTTCTCTCTGCCAAATGCCCTGATTTTCTAGTTGGGTAATTTTTTGCTCTAATACCAATCTAGCAGGAATTGCGGGCATAACTAGGGTGTTTAATTTGATCTCGCTGGGGGGAATTTTGATCACCTGGGCATGGGTAAAATAGACGGAAGCAGTAATACCAGATTTTTGCAGTAAAGACCGGGTTAATCCCCCCGCACAAACGATAGTTTCCCCGGCATAATAATTATTTTTAGGAGTTTTTACGCCGGTAATTCTCGATGCAGTTTCAATTAATTCGATGACAGCTTCCCGAATAATCGTGCCTCCCAGACGCAGAAAAGCTTGTTGATAGGCAAGATTAGTTTTTTCGGCATTGATGTGACCGTGGGGCAGTCGTAAAACTCCCGAAATAGCTGCGGGATTTAATAGAGGTTCTAAAGCGATCGCTGCTTGCGGATCGAGAATTTCGGGAGTAATAGCAAAGATAGCAAATTTTTCGGCCACAGTGGCCGGATCATCTTCGGGGTTGACGGTGAGAATTAGATCTATGTCCCGGTATTCGTTATCTATGCCCAATTCCTGCGATAAATTGCGCTGAATTTCTCGACCTTCTTGATATAATTTTCTCTGGATTTCTGTGGTGGCCGACCAATAGGCTAAACCCCCGTAACTGTAGAAAGTGGCGTTGAGGGGATGGGTTTCTTTTTCTAATAAGAGGACTCGACTGCCTAGGTTAGCTAGTTCATAGCTTAAGGCGGAACCGGTGATACCACCACCGATAATTATATAATCATAAGTTGTGGTCATAATTGGGCTAATTTTTACTTAATTAATCTATTCTATCATTTCCTAGTTTCTGATTTGATCAATAATTGCTATAATTACAGAAAAAGTTCAAAGCGGGATAGGATAACTATGCAACAGCTAGAAACTAGGGGGATAACCGACTCATGGATTAAAGGTAGTTGGGAAGAATACTTAGCAGCAATTAACAACTTCCCAGAAAATCAAGGAAAAAGTTATTATTACAATGGCTATTATCGATTAGAAATGACTCCTATTGGATTTGAACACGCTAGAGATCATCACGTTGTCTTTTTGGGGGTGAGTCTCTACGCTATCCTCAAAGAAATTCCTTTTCAAGGACTCCCTACTTGTTCCTATCGCAAAAGAGGAATTAGAGAAGTGCAGCCAGATATATCTTACTATCTAGGAGAGAAAGCGAATCTGATACCAAATGGGACTTCGATTATTGATTTAAATCAGTATCCCCCACCAGATTTAGTCATTGAAATCTCAAAATCTACCCTCAATGATGATTTAGGTAATAAACGCTTACTCTACGAAGAATTAGGGGTTAGTGAATACTGGAGTGTTAAGGTAGATGATCCTCAAATATTTGCTTTTGAAATAATCGATCGAGGTAGCAAAAGAATTGATATATCAAAGGTTTTACCTAATTTAAAACTCGCAGTTTTAGAGTCAGCTTTACAACAGGCGCGCACCAGAGATCAAAGTCAGGTGGGACGTTGGTTAATCAGTCAATTTCAAGGTTAAATCTTACTGTTTTTTGGCAGCCGCTTTCTCCAATAAAGACTCGGCAAAAGCGAGGGCATCTGCTGCCGAATTTCCTCCCGTTAATTGTGCCAATTCTTCCCTTCTCGTCTGACGATTATCGAGAGAAGTAACCCGGACAACCGTGCGAATTTCCGAGAGATTAGTGGGATTATCTTCGGCAATCATTTGTTTATAAACTCGAAAATGGTGATCAGCTAAAGCAGCCACTAAGGGTTGATGAGTAACGCACAAAACTTGATATTGTTGACCTAATTGATCTAATTTATCGGCAATTGCCTGGGCAACTTTTCCCGATACTCCCGCATCAATTTCATCAAAAATTAGGGTTGCCGCTGCCGATTGGGATTGGGAAAAACAGGACTTTAACGCTAGGAGAAAACGACTCATTTCTCCTCCAGAAGCAGTACTGGATAAAGGTTGGATTTTTTCCCCCGGATTGGGACTAAAATAAAATACCACTTGATCGACTCCCAGACTGCTAGGATTACCCAGGGCAATCCGACAGACAAAAATCACCTTTTCCATGGCTAAAGGTTTTAATTCCTGTACCAATTGTTTTTCTAGTTGACTAGCGGTTTCTTGTCGCAAAAAGGTCAACTGGGTGCTAGTTTCTCGATAGATTTTTTCCTGTTGCTGACAAATTTTTTCTAATTCTTCAATCGATTGTCCTTCTCCCGTCAACTCCGCTAATTCTTGCTGTAATTTCTGATAATAATCGATCGCTTCGGCTAAACTTGGGCCATACTTGCGACAAATGCGCTTAAGTTGGACAATTCTCTCTTCTATCTCGTTCAATCTCTCGGGATCTGCTTCTAGACTATCCCCATAGACGTTGATTTCCTGTCCCGCTTCCACCACCTGATTTAATGCCGATCGCACCATCTCTAAAATTGGCTCTAAACTTCTATCATAAACCATCATATTTGTCAAGATATTTTCAGCTTTTCCTAACAAATCAGCGACGGCGGGTTGATCGCGATCATTTTGGTAGAGTAGTTGATAGACTTGATAGCTGGAATTTTGCAAATCGACACCGTGGGAGAGTCGGTTTCTTTCCTGTTCCAACTGTTCCAACTCGTCAGCGTCAGTTAAATTGGCTGATTCTAGTTCTTTTAGTTGATATTCTAATAAATCTAATCTTTGTAGGCGATTTTGTTCCGATTGCAATCTATTATTTAAAATATTCTTGCTTTCTTGCCAGTTAAGGTAGGCTATCGCTACTTTTTCCCGCTGCCGCAGCAGCGATTCACCCCCGTAGAGATCTAATAATTCTCTCTGTCGATTAGCGTCCATTAACTGAACTGTTTGACCTTGAGCGGTGATTTCTACCAAAAAATCTCTTATTTGCGCCATTTGTTGGCGATTAGAGACGACTCCGTTAATCCGAGAACGAGAACGCAAGGAATTATTAGTAATCACTAATTCCCGGCTGATTGTTAGACTATTATCCTCTAATAGGTCAATTTCCTGACTTTCTAGCCAAGCAATTAATTCTGGAGTTAGAGAAAAAGTCGCTTCTAGGGTTGATTGTTGGCTTCCCTGACGGATGACGCGATGATTGACTTTACCACCGAGAACAATATCGATCGCGTCTAATATAATCGATTTTCCTGCCCCCGTCTCACCGGTCAGTACATTTAATCCGCTGCCGAAAGTTAATTCTAAGCGATCGATGAGGGTAAAATTTTCAATTTGTAGGCAGGATAACATATATCAGTAATCAGTATCAGTTGCTAAGTAGGGTCTGCTGAAAAAGTTTTTCGGTGGGGGTTGGGGGTTGGGGGTTGGGGGTTGGGGGTTGGGGGTTGGGGTGTGGGGTGTGGGGTGTGGGGTGTGGGGTTTTACCCATTTTCAGGTGGTCAATTACCTAATTTTCAGGGAAAAAGTCCCTGAATTTTCCCCCCAATCACT
>NZ_JADBSA010000379.1:0-4072 GCF_020246945.1 Microcystis sp. M113S1
CAAAAAGCGATCGAGTTTCATCAACAGTCCTTAGCAATCACACGGGAAATCGGTGATCGGGGGGGTGAAGCGTCTTCCTACAATAATTTAGGCGCTGTTTACTATTCCCTAGGAGAATACCAAAAAGCGATCGAATTTCATCAACAGTCCTTAGCAATCGATCGGGAAATCGGTGATCGGGGGGGTGAAGCGAATTCCTACGGTAATTTAGGCAATGTTTACGGTTCCCTAGGAGAATACCAAAAAGCGATCGAGTTTTATCAACAGTCCTTAGCAATCACACGGGAAATCGGTGATCGGGGGGGTGAAGCGTCTTCTTGGTTTAATCTGGGAGTTACCTACTATAAACTCAAACGTATAGCGGAAGCGAAAGAAGCAATTCTTCAAGCGCGGAAATTATTTCAAGCATTGGGGTTAGCAGGATATGTTCAAAAGTGCGATCAGGCAATTCGGCAATTATAATTAACCAGTCATGATCGAGTAAAATTTTGTTGCTTACCCCTTGACTTTTGCTTGTTTTAATGATAGGAATTAGCGGACTTGATTGCTTATCTCACCCGATTTTAAGCCAAAACTCGTTAAAAACCGCCATAACGTTCCTCTAACCAGGGATCACCTCGTCGATGGTAGCCATTACGTTCCCAGAAACCCAATTGCTCTCGATCGAGAAATTCTAAGCCATTAATCCATTTAGAACTTTTCCAAGCGTAGAGATGGGGAACAACTAAGCGCAGCGGACCACCGTGGTCGGGGGGTAAAGGTTGACCAAACAGTTGAAAAGCGAAAAAATTATCCTCGTGCAGGAACTCCTCTAGGGTCAGGTTAGTGGTATAACCGCCATAACAGTGTTGCATGACGTGGGTAGCTTCCGGCAACAGGTCAATTAAGGTCATAAAATCCGATACCTTAACTCCCGTCCAAGTCACATCTAATTTTGACCAACGGGTGACACAGTGAAAATCCTTGGTAAATTCCCACTGCGGTAGGGCCATAAAATCCGACCAGTTAAAAGTTTTAGTCGTGGCCACTTTTCCCCAAACCTTGAACAACCAGTCCTCGGTCTTGATTTGGGGAGTATCTCCATAGGTAAGCACAGGAAAACCACTAGCGAGATATTGGCCCGGGGGAACTCGGTCTTGATCGGGAGATTCTGGTTTTTTAAAGAATTTGCCTAACATTAGTTGAGACTCACAACGAACACCCTAAACAAATCTTAAAATATTAGGGAGCGAAAAGGTTTTCTATACCTCACTCCCCACCATCAAGTTATCACACCGTCCTAGACTTGGAGGACATTTATTCGGTGTTAAGAGCGAACTACAGCCAAATTTTTCCAGCAACTGAAGACTGATAGGAATATTATTCCTCGTCCTCCTCTTCCTCTTCCTCTTTAGTGGGATAGACAAAGCTGTTAGAACGACCAGAAAGGACAGATTTACCCAAAGATAAGGCTTTTTGCGCTTCCCGTGCCGCTTGCTTTCTCCAGTGCGCTCTCCGTTGGTCGCGCTTGGCATTTGAGGTTTTCTTCTTGGGACAAGCCATAGTATTTTAACGATAGTTATAGACTCACAACCTTTCTATTCTACTCCCTATTTCCCTAATCGGCTCGCTCACTTGTCTGATTCCCTTGCTCACTACTGCCCAAAATATTGATAAAAATTAATAATTATCATCGGCTTACCTATTTAGGGTTTGCTGAATAAATCTAAAAACCTTATTCAACAAGGTTTTTAGACTTTTTTTCCCTCAAAAAGTGCCGACCCTTGGAGTGATTGGGGGGAAAATTCAGGGACTTTTTCCCTGAAAATTAGGTAATTGACCACCTGAAAATGGGTAAAACCCCAACCCCCACACCCCACACCCCCAACCCCCAACCCCCACACCCCACACCCCCACTTCTCCAACTCCTTTAATCTTTCCTACGATTCTGGGTATCTCTAAAGATAGATAAACAGCCAAGGGATATCTATGTCACTAGAAAAAGGATTAAAATGTCTGCAGCTAAAGGATTACGCAAGGGCTGTAGAATTACTGGAAGAATATTGCCAACAGTCAGCTAATTTTTATTCTCCCCTATATATTCAAGCTAAAATGGCTCTTGCTCGGGCCTATCGCGGCAATAATCAACGGCAACAAGCGATCGTCTTAGCTCTGGAATTAGAAAATCATCTTGATCAGGAAGTTAGTCAGTGGGCCAAACGATTACTGACAATCTTTAGAGCTGAACAAAAAACCATCGGTATTGCAACTAATGGGGTCAAATTTCGATCGCTGCCCAAGGCAGCACGAGCAGCACGGGTAAATGTCCGGTTGTCCCGGACTATCCCCGAAAATAGACTTATTTTTGCTAAACTATTGACAATTACGGCTTTTTATGCTATAATATGTGGTCTTTTTTTTGTAATTACCCTTTTTCTCCTCATCCCTGCGGGGAAGGGTGTAATTATTGCCTTGCTCTTGACCGGTTTCTTAGGCGGACTCATCCTTTTTATCGCCCCGAATCTAATTGATTGGACACAAAAACGTCTTTATCGAGTGCGTTGGGTGTCCTTAGCGGAAATTAAACGCTATAGCCCAGAATCGGCGGCGGTAATTGGGCGTGTATGCCGAGAAAAAGGGTTAAAACCGCCAAAACTAGGCATTATCGAAGACGGACATCCCCTCGCTTTTACCTATGGCTCTCGACGGGGTAATGCTTGCTTAGTAGTTAGCAGAGGTTTATTTACCTATCTCGACGATGAGGAAGTAGCGACGGTATATGCTCATGAATTAGGGCATATTTGGCAGGGAGACTTTGCCCTGATGACTATCTGTGCTAGTTTCGACCATTTAAGCTGTTATATCGATTCTTTTGCCCAAAATCAAGGTAATAATTTTAAAGACACAGTTTTTCTAGCCCTTCTCTCATCAATTATCACCATTTTTAGGCCAATTATTGTTTTTTGCTGTCTTTATCTGTCTCGTACTAGAGAATACTTCGCCGATCATTTTGCTGCCCAAGTTACTGGTAATCCCAATGCTTTGGCCCGCGCTTTAGTAAAAATTGCCTTTGGTTTAGTCCAAGAAACTGCCCAGTTTAGTCCCCTGTCATTGAGTACAAATGTATTAAATATTGCCCTGGAGCAGGATGCGATCATTGCCGGTAACGTTTATGGTATCGCATTGGAGTCTCGCCGGATCGGACAGAGTTTTCTCTGGGATATATATAACCCTTGGGCAAAATGGTTAGAGTTGCAATCTAATCATCCCCTGACTGGTGAAAGGATTCGCGCTTTAGCTAACTATGCCCGACAGATGGATCTAGATATAGAATTTAGTCTGAGGGGAGTATTACGTCAAGAAATGGAATTAGATTCCAAGAAACTCTATCAAAACTTTTTTCTACGACTGTGTTTATATTATGCTTCGGGACTAGGCTTTATTATTGGGGTTGTCATAGCTGGTTTTCTTTGGCTGAAATTTAGCTCTTGGGGTGCATTGGGCCTAATTTTAGTCGGTGGGGGTTTGGGTATAATTATCAATCAATTAGCCAGTTATCCTCCTCTCAAAAATGCTAGTTTCAGCGATATTTTTGCTTTAACTGATAATCCTTACAGTCATCCCCTCTCAGCTATCCCCGTCCGACTCCGCGGTGAGTTAATTGCTCAAGGAAAGAATTTCTTTCTTAAAGATAGCACCGGCATAATTCCCCTCGCTCCTAACTATCGTTTTGGTTTTTGGCATAAAATCAGGACTACTAACTCCCTCATGGTAGAAATAAATAATACATCTGTACAAGTTCTCGGTTGGTTTCGTCGCGATTTATCTCCTCGTCTGGAATGGAGTCAAATAACTCACTCTGGCGGAAATATTCGGGTTTATCCCCGTTTTTGGTCTTTGGTTAGCGGTTTTGGCTTATTAGTCTCCGGTTTAATTATCGAAAATTTGCGTTGAAAACCCCGTCCTTTGAGGACGGCTTTAAGCTACAATGGAAAAAGCGATAACCAAGCTAAAAACTGAACCTTGACCACAGATAGTAGGGGGTTTCGTTCAGAAAAGACTTCAAATTCGGCCTTGAACGAGTAAAACTTTC
>NZ_JADBSA010000038.1:0-4830 GCF_020246945.1 Microcystis sp. M113S1
CTTTAAACGGACGTAGAGGAAAGCGTAAGACTTCTGTTAAAGAAGCAGCATCCCGGGTCGCGTCAACCCCATTCAGCGACCATTCTAAAAAGGTGGCGTGGTGAGGAATCGCCGTCCGTTTTACGGCGGCGAGGATGTCAATCAGCGCGACTACTCAAAGGGTTATTGAGATTGCTAGTGCCAGGACGTTTAACACTATGGGATTGTAACAGCGAGATCGCGTGTTGATACTGGGGATCATCCTTAGTTCCCAATAAAGAAGGATCATCGCGGAAGCGCAGCTGTTGTTCCTGGGTTAACTCGATCTGCACATCGGGTTTAATGCCTTTTTTGTAGATATTTTCGCCGTTGGGGGGATAATAACGGGCAATTGTCACCGCTAAACCGGAACCATCGGAGAGGGTGTGTACCGATTGGACGGTACTCTTGCCATAAGTCGATGTACCCACTAAAGTCGCCCGGCCATTTTCTTTCAGCGCCCCAGCGAGGATTTCGCTGGCGCTGGCGGAACCTTTATTCACCAAGACTACGAGGGGTAAATCGGTAATAGCGGTGTTATTGGCGATAAATTGGCGATCACCGCCTCGTCGATCGATGGTGCTAACGATTTTGCCCTGTTTCATCCACATGCGAGCTATATCGACACTAGCAAATAGTAAACCGCCGGGGTTGCCCCGCAGATCGAGAACATAGCCGGATATCTGTTGTTGACTTAATTCCTCGATCGCCTGTTTCATTTGTTCGGCTGCGTGGGAACTAAATTCATCCAGTTTGATATAACCAACTTTCACCCCACCTTCCTCTTTGAGGGTATAGCTAACCGAGGGGATTTCGATATCTACCCGGGTCAAAGTCACTTCAAATACCTCTTGATCGGGACGGGCAAGCTGTAAACTAACGCTAGTACCCACTTCTCCCTGTAGGGCTTCCATTGCTTGTTCTAAGGTCATTAAAGCGGTGGGTTTGCCATTAATTCTGATCAGGCGATCGCCTGTTTTAATTCCCGCTTCCTTGGCGGGGGATTTTTTCACCGTATCGACAACGACCAGATCGCTAGTGCGTTTATCGAGGGCTAAACGTACCCCAATTCCCGATAATTCTCCGGAAGTTTGACTGGTGAGGACAGAAAATTCACTAGGAGTTAAAAAACGGGTATAAGTATCGCCCAAATCCTTTAAAGCTTCCCGAATTGCCGTGTAAGCTTGTTGGGGATTAGTATAATTTCTGCTTAACAATTCTTGACGTTTTTTTTGCCAATCAATTTGATGAAAACTACGATCTACAAATTCATTATTAACAATTTGCCAAACCTGGTCGATGACTGCTTTCGGGTTATCTTCTAAGGGTTTTTCCCCTTTGGCTGCGGGGGTAAGGACCATCAGGGAACTAACTGCTAGGGTAGCGATCGCACCTCCAGATAGGAGTTTCTGCACGGAAACGAACGAGGGACGCGACTGGTTCATAAAGACAAAGCCAAAATAAGATTGACGTTTCAATAAAGCCATTCAAAAAGCGGGAGCATTTTGCCTTTGAGGGAGGTGAGGAGCAGTGTTAACTACGACTTCCCTAGAGATTAGGGAGTTCCTTGTCTGGCTCTAATATCCACTATAATTCTACTTCTATAAAATCGAGTAATATCTGTCGATGAATTTTTCCTAAAGGACGAGTCTGATTAATCTTCTGGGAATAGTATTCCCCTTGAAGGATGGCAGCCGGGGGTAATAATGCCAAATCTTGCCCTTCGGTTTGCACTAATTTTTCTAATTCCACGGTCAGGGGTACATGATAAAGATAACGGGAGAGATTATCATCGTTATAAGAGCGAAAATAGCCTAAACTAGGGGCTTCGTAGTTAATTTCTTCTTTTAACTCTCGTTTTAACCCTATTTCTGGATTTTCACCCGCTTCTAAGTGACCACCAAATAAACCCCACACCCCCGGATAGAGAATCGTCGGGATGTCGTCGCGCAACTGCATTAAAAATCGACCGTCCTGTTCTAAAATCGCCAAAGCAACGAATATCATCAGTTATCAGTTATCAGTTATCGGTTATCGGGTTTTGGTATTTTCTTGGCAGGTTTTTAGAATAGCCCAAAGCATTTTACCAATTTCCTCTGCGTCATCATTGATACTTTGAAAGGCTCTTTCCTCTATGTAATTCGTGTCTTTCAATAGAGACAGCCAATACTTTGTTTCTAGACACTCCTTATAAGCTATTGACATTTTAGCTCGAAAATCAGCTTTAGAAATAGCTCCATTAGCCTCGGCAATGTTAGCCCCGATTGAAGTGCCACTCCTTAATAGCTGTTTTGACAAAATATATTCTTGTTTAGTTTCACACAAATATTTATAGCCTTTAACAATCCTAATGGCAAATTTATAAGCTTTGTCATAAGCTTTACTCTCCATCTGTTTACCCCGCTACTGATTACTGTTTACTGATTACTGATTACTGTTTACTGTTTACTGATTACTGTTTACTGATTACTGTTTTTCTCCCTTTGTTTATGGGGTAAAAAGAAAGCATCGAGGGGGTCCCGGACGGGTTTAACCACTGCGGGGGGTTTGGGGGGAATCGCTTCTGCGACGGGTTGCACGGGTGGATTGGGTTTAACGGGGGTAACGACGGGAGTTTCTGGGGGTTTTGTTTCAGCAGCGCCCGGAATTGTCACCTGTCGGGGATTTTCGAGGGGTTTAGTGGAGACTGGGGGAGAATTATTTTCTGGGGGTTTAACTTCTGAGGTGGGGGAAGGTTTAATTTCTGGGGACGGGGAAGGAGTGGGAACCGAATTAACTGCTACTGCATCCATCTGTTCTAATTCCAGCACATACAATTCGTTAACGCTTTGGGAACCCTGGGGAATAGCCTCAAAGTCAATTTTGCCCTTAATGACGATTTCTTCGCCTTGACGGGGTAATTTATTGCTATTGGTGCGAATCCAAATCTTGCCGGAACCATCCTGCAAAAGATAGGCTCCTCCAGTTAAAAAAGGGGCATAATTGCTCACGGTTCCCCTAAGATAAACTAAAGCGCCTTTTGGTTTTTCCTGTAATTGCTCGATCGCTGTTAGGGGAGGATCACCGATGTAGGGAACGGCAATACCGAGGTCAGCAAGGGTACTACAACCGAATAACCCTAGCAATAATAATAAACTGCCGATGCGCCCTACACGAGTCTGAATAGACATTCTTGCTTTAACCTTAACGAGTGCGATTAGCCAATCTTTTTGACCATAGAATGGATCCGAAAGATTTTTGTTCTCGGTATTATCATAGAATGTCCGTAACTACTTGCCAAATTCTCGACGGGAAAGCCTTAGCTCAAAAAATCCAACTTGGTCTAGGAGAGCGCATCCAGAGGCTAAAATCTCAAATGGGACGACCTCCGGGGTTAGCGGTGTTGATGGTGGGGGATAATCCCGCTAGTGCCGTTTATGTCCGCAATAAGGAGAAAGCTTGTACTAAAATCGGCATGGCCTCTTTTGGTCGTCATTTTCCCACCGATACAAGTGAACTAGAAATTTTAGCGGAAATTGTCCGTCTCAATCAAGATGAGCGGGTGGACGGGATTTTAATTCAATTACCCTTACCTAAGCATTTAGATGCGGTTTCCCTTCTCTACCAAATTGACCCGAAAAAAGATGCTGATGGCTTACATCCTCTCAATTTAGGCGGTTTAGTGCGGGGTGAGGACTGTATCCGCAGTTGTACTCCTGCGGGGGTCATGGCACTGCTGAAAGAATATAATATTCCCATAGCCGGTAAGCACGCGGTGGTGCTGGGTCGCAGTATTCTAGTGGGGAAACCTTTAGCTTTAATGTTATTGGAGGAAAACGCTACGGTAACTATTGCTCACTCGCGCACAGAAAATCTGGCAGAAATAACCAGAAGTGCCGATATTTTAGTACCTGCTGTCGGTAAAGCTAATTTAATCACTAAAGAGATGGTAAAACCCGGTGCAGTGGTAGTGGATGTGGGGATTAATCGCGTCGCTGACCGTTTGGTGGGCGATGTGGACTATGCTGGGGTTTTAGAAGTGGCTAGTTATCTTACTCCTGTCCCCGGGGGTGTCGGTCCGATGACGGTGGCAATGTTATTAAAAAATACATTGTTAAGTTACGAACGCAAGTTATAAATCCGCAGCTACCAGCTATCAGCTATTCAGTAATTCTATGGTGAGGTACGAATTTTTCGTTTTGGGGAGTCGGTCGTCGGTCGTCGATACCAAATTAGGTTATACTTTCTCTTTATGAGAAACGCTCTATAATTTAATTTAACAAATATTACCGAGTATTTCAATTAAAGTTAACTCTATTTCTGGAAAGGATTCAATAAAAATACTTTCACCTCGATAATATTTCTGAATAGCTTGATAACTACCATGCAGCGGATGGCGATAAACTTCTAAACATTCTTCCTTGAGATTGACAATCCAAACTTCTTTAATATTTGCTTCCGCATAAAGAGGAATTTTAGTATAGCGATCATAATCGATGGTAGAATCAGAAACTTCAATAATTAAATAGATATCTTGAGGACAAGGATAGGCAGCAACATAAAAATCCGATCGAGGTATTAGTAAACTTAAATCTGGTTCTGGTTGAGAATTATTATTTAATCTAATCGGATTTTGTACTCCTAAGAGAATAAGATCGCCAAATTTTTGATAAAGTAACTGTGTTAATCTAGCTATACCAGCAGCATGACGGGTTCCCATCGGTGACATTTTGATAATTTCTCCTCGAATTAATTCCACTTTTTCATCGGGTTTGATTATTCCCTGGGTTGTCATTTTTTCGTATTCTTCCACCGTAAACTTACGGGTAATCA
>NZ_JADBSA010000380.1:0-5751 GCF_020246945.1 Microcystis sp. M113S1
CTTCTGGGATTTGTCTTGACCAGCGAATAGGTAAAGGTTCTGTGCATTTGGCTAAATAAATTTGTTTGTCTTTGAACTTAAAAGCTGACTTAGTAAATTCGGCACTTCCTCCTTGATGTTTTTTCTTAAAGTTAGGATACTTAGTACGACCAGCAAAGAAGTTAGTGAAAGCCGTTTGTAAATGTCTTAACCCTTGTTGTAAAGGTACACAACTAACTGCGTTTAAAAAGTCTAATTCTTCTTGTTTTTTCCAATCAGTTAGCATTGAAGAAGTTTGAGCATATCCTACTCTTTCTTGCTTTTCGTACCATGTTTGTGTTCTGAGATGGAGAGCTTTATTGTAAACCAATCTTACACAGCCCAAGGTGCGCCGCAATAGCGACTCTTGTTCTGGTGTGGGGTAAAATCGGTAAGAATAGGCTTTTTCCATGGGGAGCATTTTAGCATATATTCCGTAAATGTGCTAATATTTAACGGTAAAGCCGTCGTAGAACGACGGGGTTTCAGACCCAAATTTTCGATGAAAGTGTAAGGGTTTTGAGTCCCTCCGATTGATTTCTCAACGTTTGTTTCTGGCACTTTTTGGGACAAAAAAATTGCCATAACCCTTTTCTGGCAAGGGTTTCACTGATATTCAGCCAACCCTAATTATTGGCAAGAGTGCCTCCTACCTGACTTGCACCAAGAGTCTGTTTGTAGCTTCGGAAATTGTCAAAACCGAGATGTAGTTACTTATTGAACACCACAAAGGCTAAAACATGGATTGTTATTTATGAGCCATTTATCCCTATCCGAACAGATTACCGCGGAACTTCTAGCAATCCTGATTGAAGAAGAAGTCACCTATCCCTGGGGTGTAACCGCTGTTGAGAGTCATGATCCCTTAGACCTGACAGAAACTCCCTTTTCTCTGTGTGAAGGCCTAGAAGCGACGGCGATCGAGGCAGAAGCTGATAGATTCTTTAATAGTTTACACCAAAAATTCCCGGCAGTTTCCGTTTCACCCCGGTCTAATATCTTTGATAAATTTGCCTCTTTATTGCCGGCCGAACATTTAAATCGTCTAGTAGAAAGTGCTGAAAATCTAGTTGATAGTCAATTAGACAAGCTTGATCGCCTTGTTGTTTGTCTTAGTGATCTCTTTCCCCAATGGTCTCCAGAAGATTTACAGGTTTTTGCTCGTCCCTACGCCTATACTATGCGTAATGGCCAGAGCGAAACCAATATAGAAACCGAAAATTGGCAAAGTCTTTCCGAAATTGAACAAATTCGCCGGAGTGCAGCCATTGCCAGCCAGATTTTCCGCGACCTGTCTTCTCCTGAATAGTCATCTCATTTTATTTTGCAGGACTACATTAGGTTACACTTCATCTTTATGAGAAACGCTATATCTGCTCCCACTTGACAAGGGTTCGGACGTGGACTCCAAGCATTTCTGCTGCGGTTCTGGGTTGAACATACTTTGCGGTAATCAATACCTCAATTCCTTTGATTTATTGTAGCGCATAGCTACGCATTATCACTTTATTCCTGGATTAAGTCTTGCTGTTCTTTGCTCCAGAATATTTCCCCTGAATTGTTAGCAGTGATAATATTTTTGGTTCTTCGTTACTTGGTATGGTTCCATAGGGGGGCATAAATTGACTAAATCCTTATCCGGCAAGAGACTTAATTGATTAGTTCGCTCTAGATCAAAAACAATTGACAAAAATCGCCAAATGCCTTTCTAGCATAAGGGTTCCATCCCTTATAACCCCCGTCCATTGCATAACACAAACCGAAGAACCCTATTTCTGTAATGGTTAATTCTTTAAAAGGGGTTTCTAGTCGTAGGTATGGACAAGCTGGCTATCCTAAACCCTATGGGAAAGATGCTCTTTGGTCTCCTAGTTATTTTGTTTCTTCTTTAGGAGGTGCAACCCTGGAAGTTCTCAGATGCTCTATTAAAGATCAAGAAAAGCCGTCCTTTTAGGACGGGGTTTTAACCCAAATTTTCGATAACCCCGTCCATTGCCTAACACAAACCACCGCTTGAAAAGCTTAAGGAGTATATCAAAAATCAGGATACACCTAAAATTTAGTTGGCAATTTTTCGGACATCGAGTCCTCAAATTGCCGCCCCCTGCACCTTCCCCACCGGTGCGTTGCCGAAGGGTGGGGACTGATGCAGGTTCGTTCAACTCGACATGATACTAGACAGGTGGCCGAAAGAAATTTGAGCTGACAAAATTGCCAACCTCTAACCCCATGTCAAAAGAATCAATACAAGCCTCACGGACGTGAACCCCGCCATAAATACGGCTAAGGGCATCTTCCATTCCCGCTTGATGGAAGCTATTGAAATTACGAACGACACCGGGAAGTTCTTGGGAGACCGTACTAAACACATAGTTTTCACCAAAATATTCGGTCATGACTCCAGCAAATGCTCCCCCCATGGCGGAATGCCCTGACAGATAATCTGGAAAGGGTGGCGAATTAACCCCCATTAATTCTGACAGCAAGGGTTTCCAATTGGGATCGCCCACCGTAGAAGCTATCCCGTCATTAGCCGCAAATCCTCCGGCAATTACGTCATCAGGGCGAGGTTGGAGTTCAGTGTATTTGGCCTTCCAAGCAACGATTACCGCATCTGCCAGCGCGGTATTTAACGCGGCAAATAGGCTGGCATCTTTTTGCAAGGTATTGCCCCCACTCACCGCAATTTTTTGAGCAATTTGGTTTAAATGCCCGTAGGGACGGAAGGTATCAGCCCGGTCATAGGCCCAGAAAACAGCCATTTCTTCCTGGTCTGCATTGCGTAAAGTGGTAGTGAGAGCAGTGTTTTGCAATCCGCCGTAGAGCCGAACTTCTTCAATTTCTTCGGCATACAATGTAGGATTTGTGTTGGGACGGCCATTAAGAGTCACATCAAGTTGATTGTTCGAGACAAACTGGTTAATGTCCCCAATTGTCCAAGGAGCTACTCCCCCCCAGTTTGCGCCAAGTGCTACCCCAGCAGTAGGTCCTAAGGTTTCTGGTCTCCAGACATAGGCTCCCGACGGCGCAGTGAAAGGCGTATTGTTGCTGGAACCATCATTAGTGCGTAAATTGATGCTCTGATTGCCTACTAAAATGCCAAAATTAAAACCCCTGTTTTCAGCGGTGGCACTGTCCTGAATCTCCGCCAGAGAATTGGCTACTTGCTGTAATAACAAGCTATTTTGTCCAGGTAATTGAGTAGAGAGAACTCGATAAGCAGCACCAACTACCGCCGCCTGCAACGAGGTATTTGCTGGTGCGTTCACATTTACAGCGTAGGAGGGAAAAGTTGTGTTGAAGGCATTGACCGTATCATAGACGGCAGTAGAAACCAGCGCCATTAAGCGAGAACCTACTGTCGGCCCAACTCCCCGCCCTGCTTTTCCCTCGGCTTGAATCGCATTTAATGCGATCGCATTCCAGTCGATGATGGCATTAGTATTGAGTCCCGATACTAATTGACTGGTGACATTATTGGTTTCGAGTTGTTCGGCAATTTGGTTATTTGCATCAACTTGAGCAATGAGAAAGTAAGCCCCCGGAGCGATGACTGAAGTATTATTGTTATACCCTAAGTTTAGGGTGACTGACTGCCCGGCATTTAGGTTCAAGTTTGTGCTGACACTGGTGAGCAAAGCATCGTTACTGTCAATCTCACCGTCAGTGGAAATGTACAGTTTGACAGTACTGGGACCACTGGCGATCGCCTGTCCTTGATTGGTGACAATTACCTGCGCACTTCCCTGAGCGCCGAAGTTAACCGTACTTGGCAAATTAATCGTGCCAAAACTGCCCACTAAATCTGGTAGTGAGACACTTGAGGTAAAACTTGAGGTAGAAGTTGAGGTAGAAGTTGAGGTAGAACTTGGGGTGGAACTTGGGGTAGAACTTGGGGTAGAACTTGGGGTGGAACTTGGGGTGGAACTTGGGGTAGAACTTGAGGTCAAACTTAGGGTAGAACTTGAGGTCAAACTTGGGGTAGAACTTGGGGTAGAACCTGCGGTAAAACTTTGGGTAGAACCTGAATTTTTGTTATTGCCGCTATTGCCGCTCTTGCCATTATTTGATTTGTAGTCAAGTCCAATTGCCTCTAAAAAATCAACTCCACTCAAAAGCACACTTAAATCGTTTAGGGAGAGTTGATTTAAATTTTTGCCACCGATAACCTGCTCTAACAACGCATCAATCTTACTGGCTGCTTTAGTACTATTTGGTATTTGCTCGTTCTCAGTTACTTTCTTCTGATCATCAACGGTCTTTTTTGGTGATGACCCGGCGGTAGTTATAGAAGTGGTTGAAGTCATGGCTAATAAGTTAGAAAAGAGTAAGGGTATTCAGGACAGAAAGCCTTGAAGCTTAACTTGTCGTTGCACTCCACCACCAAACCGATGTCACCGTCAGTAGAAATTTACAGGTTCACAGTACAAGTAAGCTGTTCGCAATTTAAACTTCTTGTTGAGACGATACAAGAGGCAATAGGCAAGAGGTAAGACCCCCCCTTGCCCCTCCGATGTCGGGGGGGCAAGGGTAGCGGGGGAGGTTCGGCTAATCCAAGAATAAGCGATTTAAAGGCATCTTAGCTTACCGTTTGCGATCGCCTGTTCTTGATGGACGACAACTAGCTGTGCATTTGCTTAATCTGTTTGAAAATGTTGACAAAGCAGGAATCATGGGGGCAATTCAACTCAAACTTGAGTTGTGCGATACAACTGAGTGACCTACATCACCTACTATAACACCATGGAATCCATAAAGTCAATCAATTTTTATGTCTTTAGTTATAAACTTTTATGTCTTTAGTTATAAATTTTTATGTCTTTAGTTATAGATTTTTATCTATGGATAAAACTAAAGTTATTTCAGATAATTTTAATACAATCTGGACCGATGAAAACCTTATGATACTACTAAATCCGTTGAGTATAGGCTACATATCAGGACAGGCACTCATACACTCATGCACTCATGCACTCATGCACTCATGCAAAAGGAGAAATAGATAATGAGTCTTTGATAACTGGATTTAGTATGAAATCGGGCATTTATTTATCAATCTTAATTGAAATGACTATAATTCCCAATAGGCGCAATTCAAACTTGAGTTTTGCGACTACCTGAGTGATCTAACTCACACAGCTTGGACCATGCGATCTGTAAAGTCAATCAATTTTTACGTCTTTAGTTAGGGTCTGCTGAATAAATCTAAAAACCTTGTTGGATAATATCTTTAGGCTTTTTTGAAATCAAAAAGTGCCAGCCATGGGAGTGGTCGGGGGGAAAATTCAGGTACTTTTTCCCCGAAAATTAGGTAGTTGACCACCTGAAAATCGGTAAAACCCATCCCCCATCCCCCATCCCCCAACCCCCAACCCCCACCGAAAAACTTTTTCAGCAGACCCTAGTTAGGGTGTGCTGAATAAATCTAAAAACCTTGTTGGGTAAGACTTTTAGACTTTTTGTCAATCAAAAAGTGCCAGGCATGGGAGTGATCAGGGGGAAAATTCAGGTACTTTTTCCCTGAAAATTAGGTAGTTGACCACCTGAAAATCGGTAAAACCCATCCCCCAACCCCCAACCCCCAACCCCCAACCCCCACCGAAAAACTTTTTGCCGCAAACCCTAGTTAGCCCTGTACGGGTCAAAGCGTACAAAGCTGATTCAAAGTACGACGTTTGCGTACAGAATTAGTAACTATTACACCATCCTCACACAGAACCTAGAAGAGCCGAA
>NZ_JADBSA010000381.1:0-16669 GCF_020246945.1 Microcystis sp. M113S1
ACAAGAAGGCATAATGGTCAATTTCTGACCACAGGGGATGGTTTTGGGCGATAATATGACGTTCAACTAGCTTCATGTCTTGATTATACCTGATAACGTTCTTAAAATCTATCGGTGGCAAAAGTTACTTATTTTAGTTATCTAGCTACAGAAATGAGTAACTTTAAAAGGTTTTAGGTAGGTTTTTGGTTTCTGTGGTTAACCCTACTTAGGTGAACTCTGCTCTAGATAGTCTTGATAGCCTAGTCGTTGAAGATTGCTTTGTTTTTCGAGGACGGAATCGGTGAGGGATTGACGATAGGCGATAACTTGCTCTAAAAGATCAATATTACCGGTGGCGAGAATTTGAACCGCTAAAAGTCCGGCATTTTTGGCATTACCGATCGCCACCGTGGCCACAGGAATGCCTGCGGGCATCTGTACAATTGAATAGAGAGAGTCTAACCCTTGTAAAGTGCGCGTGACTACGGGAACTCCAATGACGGGTAAGGGGGTTAAAGATGCTACCATTCCGGGTAAATGGGCAGCGCCGCCGGCTCCCGCGATAATCACTTTTATTCCCCTTAAATGAGCGTTTTTGGCGTATTCAAACATTTTTTCGGGGGTACGATGAGCCGAGACAATGGCGACTTCGTGGCTAATCTGAAAAACCTCTAAAACTGCGATCGCTTCTTTCATGGTGGGTAAGTCGGAATCACTGCCCATAATTACACCCACTAGGGGAGCTGCTGTCACCATAACTGCTAGAAAATAATTTTGTTTTTTAATCTTATAGCAGAGTTTGTTATTTTGTCTTCAAACCCTACTGATCAGATTTCCCCTAAATTGTATCGGGATCGATGCCTAATTCTCGTAGTTTTTGGGCCAATTTTTCCTTAGCCTGACGTTCCCTTTCTTTCTCTAAAATAGCCTGTTCTTTCTCTAAAATAGCCTGTTCTTTTGCCTGTCGTTGCTGTAATTCGGCTTCTTGAGGAGTGGGGACTAATTGACCATCGGCGGTAAAATAACGCAGTTTACGGTCAAATATGCCTAAATATAATCCTAACTGTTCACTCCATAAATAACCTTGGTCATTGGGAGAAATGGCTTGATATTGTCCCTCAATTAGTCTAAATCCCTGCAATTCTAAACTATTAGGATCGAACCAAAAATAATTAGGAGTGCGAAAGATATTCTGATAGAGAATTTTCTTGTTATTGCGGTCAATATTGGCCGTAGAATCGGAAAGAATCTCGACAATTATATCTGGATATTTACCCTGTTCTCCCCAAACCACCCAACTTTTGCGGGGACGCTTTTCGGTATCTAAAACCACAAAAAAATCTGGACCACAGAAATCACGCTTTTTTAGTTGTTCCTCGTTGTAGTAGATGGTCAGATTTCCCGAAGCGTAGTAATCACTCCTCTCGCGCCATAATAATTCTAGACAACTAAGGAGAATGATGATCTGTTGCAGGTGTAGATCACTTTCCACGGGTGGTTCATCACTCCATAAATCTGTGGGGGGACAGGTAACTTCTGGGATAATGTCTAGGGCTGTCATGACTTTTTCCCGGTATTTTAGAGTTAATTAATTATAGCTTTTTCTCACTACTTTAGAGATGGTGCTGGGGGATTTTTGCCCCTAACTTAATCCTACACCCTTGACCGATCGCCTTCGGCACTTGCTCCTAGTGTTATCGGCAAATATGTTAAAACTTCTATACAATAGCCCCAATAAGCCCGATAACAACGATGACTGAAACCCTAATTCAATCCGCAACCCTAGTAGAACTCTTACGTTACCGCGCCACGACACAACCGGACGGTCATGCCTACACTTTTCTTATCGATGGTAAAAAAGAAACCCCACCTTTAACCTACAGTGAACTCGATCGCCAAGCAAGAGCGATTGCGGCCTATTTGCAAAAATACCAGGCCCAAGGAGAACGCGCCCTATTACTGTATCCTCAAAGTTTAGAAGTAGTGGCCGCTTTTTGTGGTTGTCTCTACGCGGGAGTGATTGCCATTCCCGTCCCCCCACCGGAATCGGGACGACTTAAGCGCACTTTGCCCCGTTTGCGGGCAATTGTCAAGGATGCTAATGCCACCTTTGCCCTAGTTACCGAAAGTATTCTGACTCTTATTGAAGGTGTGAAGGAAGAATTTCCAGAATTCGACCAAATGAAATGGATTACCACCGAAAGTATTGATATTTCCCTCGCGGACCAATGGCAAGATCCCCAGGTGGATAAATCGGCGCTTGCTTATCTCCAATATACCTCCGGTTCGACTAATATCCCCAAAGGGGTGATGTTAAGTCATTTTAACCTGATGCACCATTGCGGTTACTTGCAAAAAGCTTGTGGTTACGAACCGCATAGCGTTACCCTAACTTGGATGCCCTATTTCCACGATTACGGGTTAGTCGAAGGTATCACCGTCCCCCTCTACAACGGGACACCCTGCTATCTCATGTCTCCCTTTGCTTTTATTAAGCGTCCGATGCAGTGGTTAAAAAATATTACTAAGTACAAAGTTACTCATAGTCAAGCCCCCAACTTCGCCTATGATCTTTGTACTCGCAGGATTAAAGCTGCCGATTTAGCGGAATTAGACCTGAGCAGTTGGCAGGCCGCAGGAAATGCCGCCGAACCGATTAATCCGAAGGTAATGGCCAAATTTGTCGATACTTTTGCAGATTACGGCTTTTCTTGGTCAACTTTCGCCCCTGCCTACGGATTAGCTGAATATACCCTCTTGATTTCCAATAAACCCAAGGGAACCACCCCAATTATCACCGCTTTGGATACAACCGCCTACGAACGCGGTAAAATTGTCCCTGTAGGTTCCGATCGAACCACTGGAGTTAGATACGTCCCCAGTTGTGGTCGTCGCGTCTGTGATACCCGTATAGCTATCGTTAATCCCGATACTTTCACCCTTTGTGCAGCCGATGAAGTGGGCGAAATTTGGGCCAGTGACCCCAGTATGGCCGCTGGATATTGGCAACGGGAAGACGCAACTAAAGAGACTTTTCAAGCTTATCTTGCCGATACAGGAGAAGGACCGTTTTTACGCACCGGAGATTTAGGTTTTCTTCTCGATGGGGAATTACATATCACGGGACGGATTAAGGATTTAATTATTGTCCGTGGCAGTAATCATTATCCCCAAGATTTAGAATGGTCAGTACAGCATCTTAATGAGGTTTTTCGTCCCGATTATGGCGCGGCTTTTTCCATTGAAGATAACGGTGAGGAACAGTTAGTTATTGTCCAGGAATTAGAACGTCGCAGCGGGGCATTAGATACGGCCAAATTAGTTGCCGATATCCGTCAAGAAATCGCCGAAGAACACGAAATTATGACCCATGCCATTGTTTTGGCCAAATCGGGGACAATTCTTAAAACTGCCAGTGGCAAAATTCAACGCCGCGCTATTAAACAGAATTTTCTCAATGGTAATATGAGTATTATCGATGCTTGGTCAGAAAATCCTCAGTTAGTTAGTAAATTCGATCGCTCTAATTCTGAAACAGAAGCATAGTTTTTCGGGTGGGCATTGCTCACCCGATCGAGGATAACTAATCGTGTTAGGATTAAAGTTAGGTATTAAAGGTAAGGAGAAAGTGATGTTAACTCAACTGATGGTCAAGCCCTCTTCTTGGATTGAAAAAGGAATTAAGCTATCGCCAGTAAGGGAAAATTATCTCTTTAAATTCACCGAGGAATTGCAGTGTCGATTGGAGGAACTACGGGAACTAGAAAAAAATTCCCAACTTAATTCTCAAGAGACCGCAGAATTAGCTGGTATTTTAGAGTTAAACGAGATTTTCACGCTCTTAAATGCGCGAATAGTTGCTGAATCTAAATGATTACTATCACAACTCGATTACAAGTCCGAGCAAGAGCCAACTATCTGTGTGAATACTGTCATTCTTCAGAAGAAATTAGTGCCGCATTATTTGAAGTAGATCACATTCAGCCCAAATCTTTAGGAGGTAAAGATGAATTAGCAAACTTAGCTTTAGCTTGCCAAAGATGTAACAGATATCGCTACAATTTTATCAAGGCAATTGATCCGAAAACAGAACAAGAAGTAGAAATATTCAATCCGCGCCAACAGCATTGGCAAGAACATTTTATCTGGACACCAGATGCTTTAAAAATAGTGGGACTTACTCCCATCGCTAGGGCAACTATTGAACGTTTGGACTTAAATGATGACAATCATAATGAAGGTTTTATCGTTAAAGTTCGTCGATTATGGAGCCGGGGAGGTTGGCATCCACCCAGCACCGATAAAAAACAGGAATAATAGCTTATTGTTATCTAGGTAAATGAGCTTCAATTAAGTTTTTTCTAGAGGTCAAAATGATTGTTACTCAACAGGAATTATCTAGATTTCCAAAATATTTAAATGATCAGGACTCCAGGCATATAATACTAAATCCCCAATTTTTTTTGAACAGTCAATATATACTTATGTGCTTAAATTGTGGGGAAAGTTAGAAATTAATAGGCAAATAATCCCGATATTAATAAAGACATCAGCCAGATTAAAAACAGGAAAATTAATCAATCGAAAATCGAGAAAATCCACCACATAACCAAACAAAAAGCGATCGATACCATTGCCGAAAGCTCCTGCTAAAATAAAACCGTAGGCCAATTGTTCCCAACGATTTAAATGCGGTCCAAAGTAAGCAAAAGCCATTAATCCCAAACTAACTAATAAGGATAGCCATTTTAGCCAACCAACACCGCCCCGAAAAGCACTAAAAGCCGCCCCAGTATTAATCACATAGGTAAAATGAAAAACCCCCGGAATAATCGGGAAAGTATCACCAATTTGCTCAAAACTCTGCACGGTTATATACTTAGTTACTTGGTCTAAAATTAGACCAATCACCGCCACTATCCAAAACCAGCGATTCTTTTTTAACATTGGCTGTGGCATCAATAAAATAATAATTTACGGAAGAAAAAGGCAATAATTACCACCACACAAATTACTACTAACTGCCCTAAAAATGGCCAGACTGAATAATTCATAAATAGGGTGGGCAAACTATCGGGAAAGGTGATTTGACTGGCTTGGGGCTGAAAAATCGACAATCCCAGCATATATAATAAACCGCACAGATGAATCACTAACAAACCGGCAAAAGCACTTAAAGCCAGGGTTTCTATCTTGGCGCGCCAGCGAAAAGCCAGCCAACCACACAGCCATGCCCCCGGCATAAAGCCTAAAATATAGCCAAAACTGGCTTCTTTCAGATAACCCATTCCCCCACCCTGGGCAAACACGGGCAACCAAGTTAAACCGAGAAAAATATAGGCCACCTGGGCAAGAAGCCCGGCATTTTTGCCCCCCAGACAGCCCGTTAACAATACTGCCCCAATTTGGTAAGTTATGCCTAGTTTTTGCGAGGATAGACCCGTAGCCGACCAACTAGCTAGGCTTACTGGAACAAATGTACTAAAAATTGTCAGCAACAAACCAATCAAAGCCCAGAGTAACTCATTGGGAACTGATACGGAAGCGCGCCGCGGCGGAGATTCTCGTCCTCGACGTGATTTAGGTTGCCTGTTGGGGTTGGTATTCACCGGGGATGGGGGCTTCTCCTCCTATTAAACTAAGATCAGCCAACATCGCCTGATCCTGTTGGGGGGGTTGTCCTAGAGTGGTCAAATAATGCCCAATTAGCATAGCATTAATTCCCGATTTTAGCCCCAGATTTTGCAATTCTCCCATCACTGCCTCTCGTCCCCCGGCATAACGGAGGATTTGTTGGGGTAAAATAAACCGGAAAATAGCGATCGCTTTTAAGGCAGTAAAGGGGTCCAGTTTGGGTAAATGACCTAGAGGGGTGCCACTTCTGGGGTTTAATAGGTTAATCGGCACTGATTCCACCTCTAATTCCGCTAGGGAAAAAGCTAAATCGATCCTGTCCTGCCAACTTTCGCCCATACCGATAATTCCGCCCGTACAAGCTTGAATTCCCGCCGCTTTCAGGTTTTTTACCGTTTCTACCCGATCCTGCCAACTGTGGGTGGAGACCACGTTAGGGTAAAAATTCTCGGCAGCCTCCAGATTGTGATTATAACGGGTAACTCCGGCTTCTTTTAGGGCCTGCGCTTGGGCAAGGGTTAATTCTCCCAGAGCGCAACAGGGTTTAATCTTGGCCGTTTCGATGATTTCTTGAACTGTGGCCAGTATTTCCTCGAATTCCTTCGATTTGGGGCTATTGTACTTTAATCCCCGTCCTTGACTAACTAAACAGAAGCGTTTGGCCCCCGCGTCGGCTGCCGCTTTCGCATGGCTGACGATTTCCTCGCGACTTTTTAAACCGTAGATAGGCGAATCTTGACCGGGATGGTGGACGGATTGGGAACAAAAACTACAATTTTCCGAACAACTTCCCGATTTTATGTTGATAATGCTACATAAATCCACCGTATTACCACAACAGGCCTGACGAATGCGATCGGCAGCCTCACATAAGCTGAAAATATTTTCCTGACCTTCGATCGCAGTTAAAGCTAAGGCCTCTTGCTGACTGAGTCGATCGCCGGCGATAATCTGATTAGCCCTAGTCTGTAACCAGTTTTTTAAGGCTTCTCCCTCCACGGGGATAGATTGAGTAGCGGTGTGTGTAGAGACTTGTACCACGTCGTTTATGCTCTGACTAAGTTAGGCTCATCTTATCATTATTCAGTTACCGAGGAAAGATTAATAAAAAAATTTAGAAAAAAATACCCTTTTGTGCTAGACTACCCGCAAAAGTTATATTGTCTCCCATTTTATGAAAGTTATTCCGACGGAAATTCCTGATGTTTTAATCATTGAACCGCAAGTTTACGGAGACGATCGAGGTTTTTTCTTGGAGAGTTTTAATCAGAAAGATTTTCGAGAAAAAACTGGTGTTAATACCACTTTTGTCCAGGATAATCACTCTATGTCCTTAAAAAATGTCCTGCGAGGATTGCACTATCAAATCCCCAATCCCCAGGGTAAACTGGTGCGAGTAGTGAGCGGTAGTGTTTTTGATGTGGCAGTGGATGCGCGTAAAAGTTCTCCCACTTTTGGGCAATGGGTAGGCTGTGTTTTAAGTGCGGAAAATAAACGTATTTTCTGGGTTCCCGAAGGTTTTGCCCATGGTTTTCTAGTCCTCTCCGACCGAGCCGAATTTCTCTACAAAACCACTAATTATTATTATCCCCAATACGAAAAAACCATTGCCTGGAATGATGCCGATTTGGGGATTGACTGGCCTCTAGAGACCCCCCCGATTCTCTCCCCTAAAGACCAAGCTGGACAACCCTTTAAATCCGTGGAAGTTTTCCCCTAAGGACGATGAAAAAAGTTTTACTAATTGGTGCTAAAGGTCAAGTGGGACAAGAGTTACAATTAACTTTACCCCAGCTAGGTGAAGTTATTAGTATCGGTCGAGAAGAACTAGATTTAACTAACTCAGAAAAAATCAGCCAGTTAATTAGGGAAATTCACCCCGATTATCTGGTTAATGCCGCCGCTTATACAGCAGTAGATAAGGCAGAAAGTGAACCAGATTTAGCCTATTCTATCAATGCTACAGCCCCGAAAATCATGGCGGAATCTGCCGAGAAAATTAAAGCTAAATTTCTCCATATTTCCACCGATTATGTGTTTGATGGTCGAAAAAATACCCCCTATTTAGAAACCGATCTAACTAATCCTTTAGGGGTTTATGGACAATCAAAGTTAAGGGGAGAAGAGGAGATTAAGACTGTTAATTCTCAGGCAATTATCCTGCGGACTGCTTGGGTTTACGGCAGTTATGGCAAAAGTAATTTTGTCAAAACCATGCTGAGATTAGGTAAAGAAAGAGAGGAGTTAAAAGTAGTTGTTGATCAGGTGGGAAGTCCCACTTGGGCAAAAGATATCGCCGCGGCAATTACTCAGCTTTTAATTAATGCCGATAATCCCGCGGGAATCTATAATTTTAGTAATAGCGGTGTCGCCAGCTGGTTTGATTTAACTAAAGCGATTTTTGAGGAGGCAAAAATAAGCGGTATTCCCTTAAAAATTCAGAGAGTAATTCCCATTACTACTGCTGAATATCCTACCCCGGCGGCGCGTCCGGCCTATTCGGTTCTTTCCGGTCAAAAAATCTCGCAACAATTAGGTTATATTCCTTCCTATTGGCGGGATTCTCTCAAAGCTATGCTCAACCAACTATTTAATCTTTAAAACTATGAAAGCACTAATTTTATCCGGTGGTAAAGGTACGAGGTTACGTCCCCTAACTTATACTGGAGCAAAACAGTTAGTTCCCGTGGCTAATAAACCGATTTTATGGTATGGAATCGAGTCAATTGTCGCCGCAGGAATTACTGATATTGGCATTATTATCAGTCCCGAAACCGGGGAAGAAATTCGTCAGACTACGGGCAATGGTGAACAGTTTGGGGCTAAGATAACTTATATTCGCCAAGATCAACCAGCTGGATTAGCTCACGCGGTTAAAACTGCCCAATCTTTCCTAGCAGATTCCTCCTTTATTATGTACTTGGGTGATAACCTAATCGAGGATGATTTATCGCCCTTTTTAGACTCTTTCCAAAAACAGTCCCTTGCTGCTTTAATTCTCCTGCGAAAAGTATCTAATCCTAGTGCTTTTGGGGTGGCAAAAGTAGATGAAACTGGCAAAGTTTTATACTTAGTCGAAAAACCCAAAGACCCCCCCTCAAATTTAGCTTTGGTAGGGATTTATTTTTTTGCCCCCACCATTCATCAAGCGATCGCATCTATTCAACCTTCGGCCCGGGGTGAGTTAGAAATTACCGACGCTATCCAAGAATTAATCAATCAAAATAAAGCAGTAGAAGCGAATAAACTGCTGGGTTGGTGGTTAGATACGGGGAAAAAAGATGATTTATTAGAAGCCAATCGGATTATCCTCGATACCAGTCTAGAAATCGCTTTGCAGGGAGAAATTGATGCTAATAGTCAGGTGATCGGACGGGTACAAATTGGTCAGGGTAGTAAAATTATTAATAGTACCATTCGCGGCCCTGTCATTATTGGAGAAAATTGTCACATTGAGAATTGTTTTATCGGTCCCTACAGTAGTGTGGCTAATGGAGTAAAATTAATCGATGCCGACATAGAACACAGTGTTATTCTCAAAGATGCCACGATTATTGGCATTCATCAGCGCATAGTTGATAGTGTTATCGGACGACGGGCAAAATTAGAAATTGCCCCCCAACGTCCAAAAGCTTTACGCTTTATGATCGGGGATGATTCCCATGTAGAATTAGTGTAGTTATCGGGGATTAACTGCCCCTTTAATTAATACCGGAAGATCGAGAATTTCCCTAGCTAATTCGGCGGCAGTTTCCCAGTTTTTCTGGCAAAGATTGACATTTTCAGGAGAAAAAAGCCGCCCTAACTATGCTATAATGACAAGGCTGACCTATTTTACCGTTCTAGAACTATGACGCAACAGTATCGCATTACCCTACTACCAGGCGATGGCATCGGGCCGGAAATCCTCGCTGTCACCGTAGAGATACTGAAAGTCATCGGTAAAAAATTTGACCTCCAGTTTGACTTCCAAACCGCTTTAATTGGAGGGGCAGCCATTGATGAAACCGGCAGTCCCCTCCCCGAAGCAACCCTGAGCGCCTGTAAAAATAGTGATGCTGTTCTCTTGGCCGCTATCGGGGGTTATAAATGGGATAATTTGCCCCGGCAGCAAAGGCCAGAAACGGGATTATTAGGCTTAAGATCTGGCTTAGGTCTTTTTGCTAATTTGCGTCCTGCCACCATTTTTCCGCAATTAATCGACGCTTCTAGTCTCAAACGGGAGATTATCGAGGGAGTGGATATCATGGTGGTCCGGGAATTGACCGGGGGTATCTACTTCGGTCAACCGAAGGGGATTTTTGAGACAGAAACGGGAGAAAAACGCGGTTTAAATAGCATGGTTTACTCGGAGTCGGAGGTGGACCGCATCGCTAAGGTAGCCTTTGAAATTGCCCAAAAACGCGGCCATAAACTCTGTTCCGTCGATAAAGCTAATGTTCTTGATGTTTCCCAACTTTGGCGCGACCGGGTGACGAAAATGGCCGCTAATTATCCCGATGTGGAACTTTCCCATCTCTACGTCGATAACGCAGCCATGCAGTTAGTCCGGGCCCCCAAACAATTTGATACTATCGTCACGGGCAATTTATTCGGTGATATTCTCTCCGATGAAGCGGCCATGTTAACCGGTAGTATCGGAATGTTACCCTCCGCTAGTCTAGGGACTGCTGGAGTGGGAGTTTTTGAACCCGTCCACGGTTCGGCCCCGGATATCGCCGGCCAAGATAAAGCCAATCCGATCGCCCAGATTCTCAGCGCTGCTATGATGTTAAAATATGGGCTAAATCAGCCTTTAGCGGCAGCAGCCCTGGAAAAAGCCGTAGAAAAAGTCTTAGAGTTCGGTTATCGTACCGGAGATATTTTCTCGGAAGGTATGACCTTAGTGGGATGCCAAGCTATGGGCCAGGCCATCCTGAAAGTTGTAGAATCCTAACAAAAGTGGCATAATCGGAAATCGTCGTATAACATTGATTTAATAAATATGTCAATTTAATCGTGGGGAGACGACTTATATGGTAGCCCTATCCCAGAACACAGAACAACAGCGTGTCGATATGGAAATCCCAATTTTATTAGATCCTACTGTCTTACGGGCGGCCAGACGCATTTATCGCATCTACTGTACCCTCAATAGCAGAGTTAGTAAACGTCCTTTCGGTGTCGCTATTAACCGCGACAATCATCGGGGCCAATTGATTTTTAACAATAAACCGATTCTTCTCCCCGGAGAATGTTTCGTCCCGATTAAGCAAATCGAATCGGAAGCCTATTAATTTTTGTGAAGATTTGCCCTGAATATCTTGCCAAACGTCAGCTAATACCCACTGGCGTAATTTTTTTGTCTAATATAGAAAGATGTTCGAGAATAATCTTAACTCTACCCTAATCCAAGACCTCGATCGCCTAGAAAATCGTCTTCAGGAAATTCCCCTCGAACCGGGAGTGTACTTCCTGCGCGACCAAAATGGCGAAATTCTCTACATCGGTAAATCCAAAAAACTCCGGTCTAGAGTCCGTTCCTATTTTCGTCCCAGTCAACCCCTCAGTCCCCGCATTGCTTTGATGGTACGACAGGTGACAGAAATTGAATTTATCGTCACCGACACAGAAGCAGAATCTTTGGCCCTGGAAGCTAATCTAATTAAACAACATCAGCCCCATTTTAATACTCTCCTCAAGGACGATAAAAAATATCCATACATTTGTATTACTTGGTCGGAAACCTACCCGCGCATTTTTATTACCCGCAAACGTGGCATAAATAACCAAAAAGACCGTTATTATGGTCCCTACGTCGATACCAGGCTGCTGCGCTACACCCTACACCTAATTAAACGCACTTTTCCCCTGCGTCAACGTCCCCAACCTCTTTTTAAAGACCGTCCCTGTTTAAATTATGATATCGGTCGTTGTCCGGGGGTTTGTCAAAAACTAATTAGTCCCCAAGATTATCGAGAAACCTTGCAGAAAGTGGCGATGATTTTTCAGGGAAGGACGGGAGAATTATTAGACAAATTAGCGGCAAAGATGCTAGAAGCGTCGGAAAACCTAGATTTTGAACAAGCGGCCACGATTAGGGATCAAATTCGCGGATTACAGGCCCTTAATACCGATCAAAAAGTCTCTTTACCCGATGATACCGTATCCCGGGACGCGATCGCTTTAGCTAAAGACGAGCAGCATTGTTGCATACAATTATTTCAAGTGCGTTCCGGTCGTTTGGTGGCACGTTTGGGATTTTTTGCCGATAGTCAGTCAGCAAACGAGGGAGAAATCCTGCAAAAAGTCCTGGAAGAACATTATTTATCGGTGGAAGGGGTGGAAATTCCCAGCGAAATCCTGTTACCCTGCGAATTACCGGAAGGTGAGGTGTTAGCGGGGTGGTTAAGGGAAAAAAAAGGTCGGAAAGTCGAGTTAACTGTTCCCCAACGGCAAAGCAAAGCGGATTTATTAGCTATGGTCGAGAAAAACGCTCTTTATGAGTTAGAAAAGACGAAAAGAAGCGCCGAACGAGATTTACAGTCTTTACAGGATTTAGCGATAATTCTCGATTTACCGGCACTACCCCACCGCATCGAGGGTTATGATATTTCTCATATTCAGGGTTCCAATGCAGTCGCGTCGGGAGTGGTGTTTATCGATGGGGTGGCCGCTAATCAACATTATCGTCACTATAAAATCAAAAATCCCGAGGTTAAAATCGGCCATTCCGATGATTTTGCCAGTTTAGCAGAAGTAATTCGCCGGCGTTTCCGTCGTTATGCCGAAAATCCCGATACTATTGCCAAAAGTGATGATTTTCCCGATTTGGTCATGATTGATGGGGGAAAAGGACAATTATCAGCAGTGGTGACAGTTTTAGGGGAGATGAATTTATTAGAACAGGTAAAAGTTGTTAGTTTAGCTAAACAGAGAGAGGAGATTTTTTTACCGGGGGAATCCTCTCCTTTAGAGACAGATAAGGAACAACCCGGAGTGCAATTATTGCGTCGAGTCAGGGATGAAGCGCACCGCTTTGCTGTTAGCTTTCACCGACAACAAAGGATGCAAAAAAGTCGCCGTTCCCGTTTGGATGAGATACCGGGTTTAGGTTTTAAGCGACAAAAAGATTTATTAGCTCATTTTCATTCTCTGGATTATATTCGCGAAGCTTCCCTAGAACAATTGCAACAGGTGACAGGAATTGGGGAACAATTAGCTAAGGAAATTTATAATTATTTTCATCCTAGGTAGGGATAAGCTGTTGAAGAATATCTAAGGCGGCTCTCTTGGGTTTGGTGGGTAAAATGTATTCTAAGATACATTCTTCCTAGCGAGGGGGTGGAACGAACCACAAAGACACAAAGGACACAAAGACTGATCGATCATATTGTAAGTTAAATTTATCACACAGAACTTAGAAGAGTCACTCGGTTTTAACTTCCGTATCGAGAATCGTCCCTTTGACGTTAGCATCTTTAAAATTAGCCCCTGCAAGATTTGCCCCTGCAAGATTTGCCCCTACAAGATTTGCCCCTTTAAGATTTGCCCCTTTAAGATTTGCCCTTTCAAGATTTGCCCTTTCAAGATTAGCCCCTTCAAGAAATGCCCATTCAAGAAATGCCCCTCTAAGATTTGCCCCTTCAAGATTTGCCCCGTAAAGATTTGCCCGTCCAAGATTTGCCCATTCAAGAAATGCCCCTTCAAGATTTGCCCCTTCAAGATTTGCCCCGTAAAGATTTGCTCCTTCAAGATTTGCTCCTTCAAGATTTGCTCCTTCAAGATTTGCCCCTACAAGATTTGCCCCTTCAAGATTTGCCTCTGCAAAATTTGCCCTTTGAAGATTTGCCCTGTAAAGATCTCGACATATCAACAGACAGTTTTGTAAATCGAGAAAACTGAGGCAATCTAACACAAACATAGGCTTATAATCTATTCTTTGTCCCTGAAGACGGGCCAACCAATTGCCGAAAGCTTCAGGAGAAGGCCATTGAATGGAAGAAATTTCTTTGGTGACTCGCCCACAGGCATTAAATACCGCTAATAAAGCTTCCTCGGCATTGCGTGCCTGTCGCATTTCCTCCTGAAAATTGGGGCGGTTTGTTAAATTCTCCATCGGCATTCCTTTGTCCAAAAGATATTTAATTAAATCACCCAGAGTTTTCTGCCACTGTTTCACTTCATCAGGGGACTGTAATTGCATTTGATTGACAACAAAACTAAAAAGATATTCATCTATTGCCGTCGGTCCGCATAAAGTCGCCCAGGTAATTAAAGCTTGTCTGGGATAGTAGTCATTGTCATAATCATTTTCACTGTCTTGTAATTTCCTATGAATTTGCTTAACTCGGTCAACAATTCTGCGGGCAGTTAAATATTCACCAAAACTTTTATGGGTAAATTCAAAGGTTTTTTCGCTGCCTCGTAAATCGCCACTTTCTCGAAAATAAAAGGCTGTTAAAAGACGGGTAATACTCCCTTGGGAATCGCTTTGAAAACTATCTTGGAAATTTTTTAGGAGATTTTTTAAGCCATTATTTTCACAATGTTCTTTAATCTCTATAACGGTGGTGGTTCTACCATTACCATGCCAACAGGAAAGGGCAATTTCCATTAAAATTAGCACAAAATCTTTTTCTGTAATCCCTTCTATAGCCCGGTGGCCTCGACTATTTTTTTCATAACCTCGCTTATAGACTGCCTTGAGCAAATTTTCATAAATATTATTGAGGTTAGTTTCTTGGGAAAATTGAACCTCGCCTCGTTCAAAAGTGAGAGCAATAAGATAATTTAATAGCGGTTGAGCGGTAATTTCTTGTAAATTTTTCCCCGATAATTCTGGCGGTAATTGTGCATAGTTTTTCCCTTTAGCTTGCCCATACTGTTGCCACCATTGATGACGTTGATCGACTTTTAATAAGTTATCAACATCGCTAAAATTATCGCTTTTATCAACCCAATAGGGTAAAATAGTGATAATTTGCTGAGGTTTTTTAAAATTATTTTTATTGGATTGTACCACCACATCACGCCCACTAATCAACACTTGTAAACGGGTTTTATTTTGATTAAAACTTTTAACCTGTTCTCGTACTTCATTAATAAAATTGTGGGCGACTTCTTGGGCGATTTTTCCCTGCATAGATAGCTCATCTAAGCCATCAAAGATAATTAGTAATTGTAAATCTTGATCGCTAGGTTCTAGGGGATTTTCTGGTAAAAAACCGTCATGTTGAACAAAAGTTTTAACTGCTGTTACTAAATCTGTGGAGAAACTCAAGCGATGCAAGGGAATATATAAAACTTGTTTTTCTAAGCGAGCTTGTTGGGCAGCAAATACTTTACAAAAAGACGATTTTCCACTACCCGGCCCACCGGTCAATAAACGGATAGCATCATCGGATTTTGCCGCTTCTAACCATGTTTCTAACTGCTCTTGGAGTTTGATAACAATGCGTTTAAATGATGGCTCTCGATGGTAGTCTGTGTCTGTGGTGGCTTTTATTTCTTCTTCTTCATAAAATCCCCGTAGAGGTACATAAATTTGCTTTAAACTAAAGGCTTCCCAAAAAATAGGTTCATCGATCTGTTTTTGCAACCAAGCTCGATAATGGAACCAGCCTCTTTCTCGTTTCCAAGCATTGTTAAAAGGAGTGTCGATTTCATCTAAAAGCAGACTGTATTCATCTCGTTTATCTTTCCATTGTTCCTGCAATGCTGAGACAAAATAAGCTGGTAAACGATTACTTAGGCTCTGTGCTTCCTGGGAATTAGTGATTAACTTATTTGTTGTTAACCACTGTAAAAAAGCTGCTTGGACTGGTGCGACTATAGGTAATCTTCCCGGATGCTCAAAAAAATCTCGATCGAGAATTAATTCCTGCTCTTGTAAAGAGTCAGTAATCTGACGGTAAAGTTCTTGTAAAGGCAGCTTTTCAACTTCTTGGGGCAGTAAATCAGCATTACTTTTAAGTAATCCTTTCATCGCTTTCATTAGCGATTGACTTATTAATAAACCCGCTAATTCCCCCGGAGTCCGACTTAAACCAAGAGCATCTAAAACTTCTACTCCATTTTCGGCCAGATCATCCCACTTCACAAATGCCCCGTTAAGAGCGGCTTTTCCCAGGGTACTAAAGAGACTTCTCAGATTGACTTTAACTTGTCGTTTCCAGATATTTTGGGGTTTGGAAACAGGAATTCCATCGGCTGATTCGGACATAGGACAAAGCGATCAATAAAGCTTATGTAGTCTATTATATAAGTAATAATAACCGTTGAGGTGGTTGGGTTTCGCTTTTTCAATCGAACTTGGCCATTTTCGACCCCGTATTGTTTCGTTTAACCCAACCTAGGAGGCCGAAAACCTAGACTAACGCGGAGTAACTTCACTCAACGCTTCTTGCAGCACTTCATCACTTACACCATGACGCTTCAAACTAGCAACAAGAGCAGAAATTGTATCTCCCTCTAGACGCTCCAAATCCGCACGCAGCCCTTGTCCAATGTAAGCACGCATCAAAGGTTGATAACCTGAGAAACCAAGCAACGGTGCAACCCGCTTTAAATCTTCAATCACATCTTCGGGAATACGAATCGTGATTGTAGTCATAGGGCGATTTCTCTCCAGCCGTTTCTTTAATGCCTCAACTTTCATAATACCGTCATTGTTGATCGGGTTAATCCTAGATTTCTCGTCATTCTAAACAAAAGTAATGCCACTGAGGACAAAATAGACATCCATACTTGTAGTATAGGCAGGATGTATTTACATTGTCAATACTTTATTAACACACCCTACGAGGCTCTAGGCTTATTGACAGATAAAAATGGCTCTTCGGTAATTGTTATGCGAATAATTAACTTAAAATAAAATTCGATGAGACTGCCTACGCCTAAAAGTAGCTGAAATCTATACAGGGAGACACTTACGGCACAAATAGGTTAATACCAAAAGATAGACAATTGAGTTAAGATTTGATATAATCGCCAAAAACCCGAGTATTTTACTTATGATGCTTGACAAATTTTTGAACCTAAAAGGAACGTCTATTCAAGGCTATCTACACCT
>NZ_JADBSA010000382.1:0-5903 GCF_020246945.1 Microcystis sp. M113S1
CCATTTTTTTGCTTACCTCCACCTTAATTCCTTCTTTCAAAACTATACCTATCAATCGTTTCCCCTTTTTTTAAGTTTCTTCTCTTTTTGTTAAGAAAGATCTGACTAATGGATAGCCTTATCAAGGGGGGATTAAGGGGGTATCTATCTTCAATTTAATTATAACCAGCTACTTATCTACATTACTCGTTAAGACTGTCTATGAGCAGGAAGAGCCAGTTTAAACATTTGTTTTTTCCTGTGACCGGGGAAAGAAAGGGCTAAGATCTATCTAGATCAACTATCTTGACTTGCCATGGCCGCCAATGCCGACTATTCTGCCCATTCCAGCGTTAACTTGCAACAACCTTGGCATACCTATCCGGTGGAAACCACCCTATCTATCCTCGGTAGTTCGGCTGTTAATGGCCTCAATAGAGAGCAAATCGCCGAAAGAATTAAATATTATGGCAAAAATGAACTACAAGAACGTCCAGGGCGCAGTAATTGGCAAATTCTCCTGGATCAGTTTACCAATATTATGCTCCTCCTCTTAATTGCCGTGGCCATAATTTCCGGGGGACTAGATTTACTGGCATTACAGCGCGGTCATCTGGCTAAAATTGGCGTTCCCTTCAAAGATACGAGCGCTATTTTAACAATTGTCATCCTCAATGGTATGCTCGGCTATCTGCAAGAAAGTCGCGCCGAAAAAGCTCTGGCCGCTTTAAAAAAACTTTCCTCTCCCCAAGTTAATGTTATCCGCGAGGGCCAACGCACGGAAATAGATGCGGTTAATCTCGTCCCCGGGGACATCATGCTGATTGAAGCGGGAACCCAAATCAGCGCCGACGGCCAAATTATCGAAGCTTTTAACCTGCAAATTCGCGAATCGGCCTTGACAGGAGAGGCAAATAGTGTTAATAAATCCGCCTCCATTGACCCCTTAGACCGGGATACTCCCCTTGGCGATCGCTTAAATTTTGTCTTTACTGGAACAGAAGTACTGCAAGGCCGGGCCAAGGTCATCGTTACCAATACGGGAATGACGACGGAATTAGGCAAAATCGCTCAAATGTTAGCAACAGTCAGCAACGAACCCACTCCTCTCCAAAAAAGAATGACTCACTTGGGTAATGTCCTTGTCGCTGGTTCTCTCATTCTAGTTGCCCTGACTATTACCATCGGCCTGATCAATGCCGGTTGGTCGGCCCTAGAGGAATTAGTCGAAGTTTCCCTTAGTATGGCAGTAGCTGTCGTTCCCGAAGGATTACCCGCAGTTATCACCCTAACTCTCGCCCTAGGTACCCAACGCATGGTCAAACGTCAGGCCTTGATTCGCAAACTGCCGGCAGTAGAAACCCTTGGTTCCGTTAATGTGATCTGTTCCGACAAAACTGGGACGCTAACGGAAAATAAAATGACCGTGCGGGAGATAGAGACAATTAATCGCAATTTTTCGGTGACTGGGGAAGGATATAGCCCAAAAGGACAATTTTTAGACTCCGAGCAACAGGCGATCGATCCCAAAACCGATCTAGAATTACATCATCTTTTAATTGCCAGTGTCCTCTGCAACGATGCCAGTTTAGACCTCGATAACGGTCACGATAGCATTTTAGGCGATCCCACGGAAGGAGCCTTATTAGTTTTAGGGGCGAAAGCGGGCTTAAATTTATCCCTAACCAAGCAAGAGTTCCCTAGAATCGCTGAAATACCCTTTTCTTCTCAAAGAAAGCGAATGTCGGTCATTTGTCAAGGAGTCAATCCCGTACTATTTACCAAAGGTTCCCCGGAATTAATCCTTGAACAATGTCTCTCCTATCAATCGGGATTAGAAAGTCTTCCTTTTGGGGATAGGGAAAAAGAAAAAGTCTTAGTCGCTAACAATGCTATGGCGAACAGGGGTTTGCGAGTCTTAGGATTAGCCTATAAAAACCTGATTTATCCACCAGAATCAACTGAAATCAGCGAAGATGAGCTAATTTGGCTAGGAATGGTCGGTATGATCGACGCACCACGACCGGAGGTACAAATCGCCGTGGCTAGGTGTCGAGAAGCGGGAATCCGTCCGATCATGATCACCGGCGATCATCAATTAACCGCTCTAGCAGTGGCTAAAAGTCTTGGTATTGCCCAAGCGGGAGCTTTAGTCATCTCAGGACAAGAATTAGATAAATTATCACCAATTCAGCTAGAAACCATCATTGACAAAACTAACATCTATGCCCGTGTCTCCCCCGAACATAAATTAACTATTGTCCGCGCTTTGCAAAAAAAGGGTAAATTTGTCGCTATGACCGGAGATGGGGTTAATGATGCTCCGGCCCTGAAACAAGCAGATATCGGTATTGCTATGGGAATCTCCGGCACCGATGTCACCAAAGAGGCTAGTGATATGATTCTCCTCGATGATAATTTTGCCACTATCGTCGCTGCTACGGAAGAAGGGCGAGTGGTTTATCACAATATTCGCAGTTTTATTAAATATATTCTCGGCAGTAATATCGGGGAGGTGATTACTATCGCTGCTTCGCCTCTTTTGGGTTTAGCTACTCCCCTAACTCCCCTACAAATTCTCTGGATGAATTTAGTTACTGATGGTGTACCCGCTTTAGCTTTAGCTGTGGAACCCGCTTCTCCTGATATTATGCGTCGCCCTCCTTTTAGTCCCCAAGAAAGTATTTTTGCTCGCGGTTTGGGCAGTTATATCGTTAGAATTGGGATTATTTTTTCGATTATTAATATCACTCAAATGTTGATCGCTGTGCGCTTGGATCCGCTTTTTGGTAATACTGGTTCATGGAAAACTATGGTTTTTACTACTCTTTGTTTAGCTCAAATGGGTCATGCCATTTCCGTGCGATCGAGCGATCATCTTACCATAGAAATGAATCCTTTGACTAATCCCTATCTCTGGGTAGCAGTAACCCTGACGACAATTTTTCAACTGATGTTAATCTATGTTCCTCCCCTGCGGGATTTTTTTGGTACTCAATTTTTAACTAAAGAAGAATTATTAATCTGTTTGGGGTTTAGTACCTTGTTATTCGTTTGGGTGGAGTTAGAAAAATTATTTACCCGTTGGTATCATCGGCGATAATCAGGGAGCTTTTTTCATTGTTCAGTAAACAGTGAACAGTAAACAGTGAATTGAAAACTCAAATCTGATAACTGATAAACCCCATCCACAGGGAAAACCCTTGTTTGGCTTTTTCAGCTACGAGCCTTGCATAGCAATACTTTTAAGACTTAGTGCCTTGGCCGTGAAATTCCAGTTCTCTAGCTGATTGCAGTTTGGCTTACTATTAAAAACTGATTTGATCTAAGATTGAATCAGCAATATCTAATTTGGAGTCTCAGGCAATGGAACCGATTTCTCTAATTCTCGCTGCGTTGGCTGCTGGTGCGGTTGCTGCGGCTAAGGATACGGCAGGAACAGCCGTTAAGGATGCTTATGAGAGTTTAAAAGCGTTGATTAAGAAGAAGTTTGCAGAAAAAGGGAAAACAGATTCATCAACAATTTTAGATAAATACGAACAGAAACCTGAAAAAACGAAAGCTCTTTTGGAAGATGAGTTAGAAGAAGCGGGACTTAAAGAACTGAAGGAGGATGACGAAATTATTAAAGCAGCCCAAGAAGTAATGAAAAAAGAAGATCCAGAAGGGGCAAAAGAAGGTAAATATAATATAAATATTTCTGGTGGGGTTCAAAATGTTGTTGGTTCAAATCGAGGGACTGCAAGCCAAACAGTTACTTACAATCCTAAAAGTTCGTAGTTGCGCTTTAGCACCCAAACCTGATGAATGAGAATCAAGCCGGTAAAAATCTTAATATTGAAGGTGGGGTTCAAGCTGTCGCTGGTGAAAATCTAGGGACAGTCAATCAGTATATTAGCATCCAGAAATCTGAGATTGAAATTACCAATCAACGCTTAATTACAGGTTCTCCATATTTGGGTTTATTTAAGTTTGAAGAGGGAGATAAGGATAAGTTTTTTGGAAGAGATAAATGGATTATTGAGTTAACAAATTATTTAGAAGAAAAGAATGTTTTGCTGCTTTTGGGTGCGTCAGGAAGCGGTAAATCTTCTCTCGTGCAAGCGGGTTTAATTCCTAAGTTAAAGGATGATTTTGGCGCGAGTAAATTGGTTAATTTAACTTTTGTTCCTGATGTCCATCCTTTTAAATCTTTTTCTGGTTGTCTTGCGCCTAAATATAGACAATCAAAAGCAGAAATAGCACAATCTGTTCAGGAAGAGACTTTAATTAAGGTGGTTGAAGGATTAAAAAATAATTCTGATTTATGGTTTATTTTTATTGACCAATTTGAGGAGTTATTTACTCGTACACCGAAGACAGAAAGGGATATTTTTATTAAAAGTTTGATTAAATTGATTGAAAAGAATAATAGTTTGGTTAAAATTGTGATGACGATGAGGGCGGATTTTTTAGATAAATTAAGTCCTTATCCCAGTTTAGGAAAAATCCATGATCAGTATAGCAAGATGTTAACGGATATGGATGAAAATGAGTTAAGATTAGCTATTGCTGAACCGGCGGCGAGAAATGGGGTAATTTTTGAACAGGGATTAATTAATCAAATTATTGCCGATTTTTATGAACAGGCTGGCTCTTTACCTCTGTTACAATATACATTAGATTTATTGTGGCAAAAAGATCATATTCAAGAGCGGGTTTTAAATATTAAGACTTATCAAGAGATTGGTGGGGTAACGGGTGCGCTAGAAAAACAAGCGGATAAAATTTATGGTAAATTTAATGAACAGCAACGGAAAGCAGCAGAGGAAATTTTTCTAGAGTTAATTAGTTTAGAAGGGGAAAAAGCGGTTAGCAGAAGGGCGGATAAATCGAGTTTTGAACAGGAGGAAATGCAAAAGGAGGTTCTCTATCAATTGATAGATAATCATCTTTTGGTGAGTAAGGGAGAAGACGGGAAACCAACGGTTGAGGTGGCACATGAGGCGTTATTACGTTCTTGGAAAGTGTTACAGGATTTAATTCGAGAAAAAGAGGAGATAATTGTTCTGAGAAGTCGTTTATATGCTGATGCGAAACAGTGGGATGATTTACAGAAGCAAGATGCAGTAAAAGCGAGTAGTGAGCTTTGGGGCGGTTCTAAGTTGGCTAAAATTGTTGAGTTTCAAAAGAATAATTCTCTGCCTAATTTAAATACTGTGGCGATAGAGTTTATTAAGGCGAGTGTTACTCAAGCTGAACGACAAAAAAATGAAAAAATTAGAACAGCGCGAAGGATTGCGGCGGGTTCGTTGGTGGCGGTGGTGGTTAGTACGGGATTGGGTTTCATGGCGTGGAAACAAACACAACAAGCGGAACTTAATCTGGCAAATGCTCGCGGGTTTTCTTCCTTGTCTTTGTTCGATAAAGGAAAAGAGTTAGATGCTTTCGTCGAAGTAATTAAGGCGGGTAAAACCTTGCAAAAGCAGCACAAATATGACAAGGAGGTGACGAATGCCTTACAGGAACTTCTCAACCGCAAAAGTGAACGCAATCGCTTAGAGGGGCATGATGACTCTGTCACAAGCGTTAATTTTAGTCCCGACGGCAAGACATTGGTGAGCGGTAGTGCTGACAACACTATCAAACTCTGGGATGTAGAAACAGGCCAAGAAATCCGCACCCTCAAAGGGCATGATTTCTATGTCCGTAGCGTTAATTTTAGTCCCGACGGCAAGACTTTGGTGAGCGGTAGTTGGGACAACACTATCAAACTCTGGGATGTAGAAACAGGCCAAGAAATCCGCACCCTCAAGGGGCATGATAGCTTTGTCAGTAGCGTTAATTTTAGTCCCGACGGCAAGACATTGGTGAGCGGTAGTGATGACAACACTATCAAACTCTGGAATGTAGAAACAGGCCAAGAAATCCGCACCCTCAAAGGG
>NZ_JADBSA010000383.1:0-21585 GCF_020246945.1 Microcystis sp. M113S1
AGACTTTTAGACTTTTTGTCAATCAAAAAGTACCAGGCATGGGAGTGATCAGGGGGAAAATTCAGGTACTTTTTCCCTGAAAATTAGGTAGTTGACCACCTGAAAATCGGTAAAACCCATCCCCCATCCCCCATCCCCCAGCCCCCAACCCCCAACCCCCACCGAAAAACTTTTTCAGCAGACCCTAAATAGGTTTTTCTTCTGATTTCTTACCTCTACCCGCATCGATCCTGAATGCGGGTTTTTTACTGGTTAATCAGGAAGATTTAGTAAATTCTAGACCGTTTTCGCTACCGTAACGTTCCATAAAACGCATAAAACGATCCCACTCTGCGGGAGAATTGAAAATAACCGTAGCTTCGATCGCTGTGGGTTTACCGTTGATGAATTTGCCTTTTACTTCCCTGGTGACGATTTCCCCTTCTTCATCAATGAGATACATCCCCGTGATTTCTTCAGTTTGTTGATCTCCTAGGATAGTCGGTTGCTCAAAATAAAATTTTGCCGATCCTTTCTCCCCCGTTTTAGTGCGACTTAAGCGGATATCGGGAACAACAGGTTCTTTTAACCCCTTGGAAAACTGAATTTCTGCCATTACTTTTCTTTATCCTTGTCATGAAATACACATTTCTAGATCATCTCACACCAAGTCGCAAGTAAAAAGCAGATGGGACAGCATAAGCTCAAAATATCAATACCAATATCATTTTTCCTTATTCGTAGTAGGCCTATCCATTAGTCATACTAAATCCTATTTAAAAGGTATAGGAGAGTGGAGCGTGGGGAGCGGGGAGCGGGGAGCAGGGAAAAACAATCCATAACTTGGGAGTTAATCACACTATTAAAAACAGATTCGGTGTCACATCTTTCTTAACACAAAATTTGACAAAAAGACAAAAGTGTGCAAAGTGGCTCAAGTTGGTTCTCTGGAGGTTCTGTCCCTTCTCAATTAAAACTTTTTATTGCGCTGACTAATTACGCCTGTTTTAGCTTACTTGTGTCCTTAAATAGTTCTTTTACTGCGTCAAATCACACAAGTCTTTGTATAAAGGTTGTACGATCATAGTCGGACTAAATTAAATTGTTGCTATTGCTTTCCGCTTCTCGTCTAGACTGTGTTGGGATTTGTCAAAGCTAATTGCAATAGTGATCTTTTGCAGCTAATGGTTTTTTAAGTCTGTTAGCACCCTATGTCTGTCCTAAATAAAAAAAATCTTAAGCTGGAAACTCTCAACCTGTCTCAAAAATACCAAAAAACAGCCTTCTGGCAGAGGGGTTGAGGGTGAGGGCAATTAACCATCTCTGTCATTACCTTTGAAAAATTTGACTTAAACAAATTATGAATAGATATGCAGTCTATTAGCAGTTATCTTAACAGTGAGATACGAAGTTTCTGGTTTTAGAGAACGGCGGAACGTCGGAATATTATCTGATCGTCCAGAAATGATGACAAATACCGCCATACTTCATCTTCATCATAAACGCTATAATCTGAAAGTTGTTACCGGCTGCCCATCATGAAAAAACTTACTTATTCATTACTCCCCCTGGGGATTACTGTTGGACTTTGCCTAAACATTACCCCTGCTTCCGCTAGTTTGATGGCAAGAAATGTCATTTCCAACGCCGCCCTTTCTATTGACGGTTTTGGACGCATCTCTAACAACGGAATTATTCAAGCCAATATACCAGCAGGTTCTACTATTCAGAGGGCTTATCTCTATGCCGCCTCCGTCTGGAATATGAGTCCAGTTTACGGAGTAACTTTTCATGGGAATGTACTTTCCCGGAATTCAGCAACTATTCTTAGTCCGAATAACAATCCCGCAGAAACTGCCCGTTGGGATGTCACCAATATCATCGCCTCCTCTTTTACGGGAGGACTCCAAGACTTTAGTATCGTTGAGAATGGGCAGAATGATGGTGCGGTTCTTGTCGTTGCCTATAGCAATTCTTCTACCCAAGGTTTAACCTCCGTTATCTTAGACGGGGAACTAAGCACCGGGGGAGACACAGTTCAGTTTGATTTTGACAGTCCTTACACTGGAGGAGATTTTCTGCTTTCACTCGCCTCTAGTTACAGCAGTCAACCGAGTGGGCAATTCACCCAGATTGACGTAACCACTAATTCGACCAATAATCGACGATTGAGCACAAGTGCAGGAGGACAGGATGACGGTGAATGGGGCGACGGAGCCTTAATGACTGTTGGGGGAATAGGTGATGACCCTACTAACCCCAACCCATTCGCTTCCTCCTCCGACCCCTCCGCTCCGAGAATCGATGATGAATACTATAACCTCGCTCTCGGCAATAGTGCTAGTGCCGCTCCTTTTATCTCACCTGGAGATACCTTCCTGACCTTAAAAACACAGAACCCAAGCGATAATGATAACGTTTTTGGAATGTTTATCACCAGTAAATTTAAGAGCACTGCCACTCCCGTCCCCGAACCATCCATGACACTGGGTATTTTCGGTATCGGTGCCATCGGTATCTTACTATCTCGTCGTGGTAAAAAATCCTAAGCTGCCCGCGAATTTAAATTGCTTGTTGAGATGAGGCAAGAGTGCCTCTTGCCTCCTACTCCCCTCTCCCAGAACGGGAGAGGGCTTGGGGGTGAGGGCAATTAACCATCTCTGCCATTACTCTTGAAAAATGGTATAGTACTAAATCGGGTTATTAAAGACTGATTATTCATTCCCCCTTTTGCATGAGTGCCTGTCCTCATGATCGATCACTGATAACCAATAACTGAGATGAGATGGTTTTATTAGAAGCAGCGGTTCATTCTTCCCTACGCGCTTTTTTACGGGAACAAGGGCGCTTTTACTGGTCTCATCATCTCACTATGGGGCGACTGGTGGCCAGAGCCTTACGCCTAAAACGTTCCTCTCTCATACAAACTGGAACTACTCTCACCCGTTATTGTCTGAGTTATCTCACCCCAGCTCTTTTAGCTGATACACCTGTTCTGGTTGTTGCCCCGGAGTCAGAAGTAAACCTACTGTTAGAAGTGGAAATCCCCCATCTGCAAGCATGGTTACAAACTCAGCGAGATATCCTCAAAAGTGATCGCTTTCCCGCTAATTTTACGGGTTTACTCCTCACCACACCCCAAAAGTGGTTAGAGGATAAATTGGGCAATCTCGGTCATTTTCCCCAGAATATCCCCACAATAATCGATCGAGCCGAAGATTTAGAAACTTGTCTAGTAGATTATCTCACCGTCACCATTACTCCCGAACAGTGGTTCGCTTTAGGGTCAGCATATCCCCAGCATAGAGAGTTTATAGACTTAATTAAAGCACAACTTAGCCAAAGTATTCTTGGTCATCCAATTAATCCCTATAATTGCTATCTTATTGATGCCAAAGAAAAAGAATATATAATTGCTCTCCTGCAACGCTTGGATCAAGACTTAGCCACTGATTCTGCTTGGCAACTTTTAGCGGCAAAAATCCCCGATCATAATTATCTCCTCTGGACATCAGTACATCGAGATCGAGAAGAATTTACCCTAAAAATCAGTCCTCTGGAAGTGGCTAGTTTTCTCAAACCAATTTGGCAGCAGCAACCCTTTGTTTTAATCGGCAGTTTTTTAGATAGCGAAAAATCCGCTAATTTATACCGTCAAAATCAGGGCATCGGAGATATTTTAACTCTAAAGTTTGCAGCTGATCGCGAAAGTGAATATATTCATTTATATCTACCCGATCGCATCAGCGCCCCCAACACACCCGAATTTCAACCGATGTTATTAAAGCAAGTGCGAGAATTAGTTAGTGCTAATCATACCAGTGAACAACCGATCGTGATCCTGATTGAAGATGTTCCCCTCAAGGCACAAATTGCCACCCAAATCGCAGCCGATTACGGTTCGCGAGTGCAAGGGGAAAAAACTGAGATTAATAATAATACTATTCTGGTTTGTGGTTGGCAATTCTGGCAAACCCATCAAGAAAAATTTCCGACTCCCAGTTTATTAATTATCGCTACTTTACCCTTACCATCCCCCGAAAATCCTCTCGTTGCTGGCAAAATTGCTTACTACAAACGACAACATCTCGACTGGTTTCGTGCCTATCTTTTACCCACAGCAGTGAGGGAAATTCAGAAATCTGTCCAGTCTCTCCGGGAGTGTCAAGGTTGTGTGGCTGTCCTCGATAATCGTGTCAATGCCCGCAGTTATGGCCGACAAATTCTCTCCGCTTTAGAACCCTATGCTAAAGTTAATTATCTCGATCAACAATTTTTTCAAGATAAAGATTAAATCAGTTATCAGTTTACTGTTCACTGATTACTGATCACTGATAAAATCTCCCCCAGAGCCATATTTCCAACTGTCTAAATAACGATGGTAAAGATATTTTTGCTTGTCGGGTAACTTTTCTAAAACAGGTTTTAAGGTGGCTGCCAAGGGATATAAACCACTATACAAAGCTAAATTAAAATAATGTCCCGTCCAATCGATAAAAGGACTGATACCTACTTGCGGAATCATCGGTAAAACTAATTGAGGATTAACCAAAGGCAAAGTTTTTGAGAGGGAAGAAAACTGCACCACATCCTGTAAAAACGGTTTTAATACCTCATCTCCCAACTTATCCATTACCCGAAAAACTCCACTCATTAAGTCATTAATTTGATTGGGATTAGGGTTAGCATCTATCTGGACACTCATGGTTTTTTGAAATAGCCACGTTACCGATATATTAGGTTGATATGGTTGTAAAAGGGCTAAATCTTCTCGGTTTAAAGCATCGATTTGTAAAGCTTCCTCGATGGCGAAAGTTAGCCTTTTTAAATGCCTGACCATTGCCCCAAAACCACCAAAACTTACCGGAGATTGACTACCGCTACTATCTCCCACTGCCAGAATTCTTGCCCAAGGCATTTTTAAAGGACTTTGACGATAGGCCGGGAAAAAACCCGCTAGAAAACGCTGAAATTTTATCGCTTCTAAATCCACCTTTTGATACTCCGGCAGTAATCTTAAATACTCCTCCATCAAAAATTCTAAACTAAAGCGATCGGGATGGGTATCGAGATAGGTAAATAAATAAGTTGTCCGACCATCCCTAGCGGGAAATGCTTCCCAAAAGTATTGACATTGGTGCAAGATTGGGGTAAAAGAATAAATCAAATCACCAGTTTCATTACTGGGAAAACCCTGACCGCAACTACCCACCACTAAACAAACTCCATCGGGTTTTTCTCCTTTTCTTGCCTGTTTTGCAATTGGCGAAAAATGACCCATCGCATCGATTAATAAACGGGTTTTTAAAGTTACTTCTCCCGTTTTAACCATTACTCCATCGCCATGAACAATTGCCCTGCTAAACCCCGAATTTTCTAATAACTTTCCTCCCGCTTCTAAAAACTTAGTTTTTAAAGTGTCTAGCAAATAAACCGGATCAACACCGATATTTAAAATATCTCTAACCCAAAGCTCATAACCTTGATAAAATCCCACCCTCGCAGGATTATATTCCGTCGCTATCGCTTGATTTAATTCAGCTTCTGTCAATAAATCTAACTCTAAAAAACTGCTTAATTCTAAACGTGAAATATTCCACTCCTGCTCACGACCGCGCAGAATACCTCTTTCTAATAATGCCACACGCCAGCCCCTAGTTTGCAAAGCAGCCCCGATAAAAATTCCCAAAGTTCCCCCCGCAATCACTAGATCAAAATCCGTCTCTCCTAAAAATTCTTGACTTTGATTAATTACCGTAGGAATAACTGGATTTTCTAAGCGCAAAGCTTGCCAAGCTCGATCGCTGGCTCGCAATTGTTGTAAACTCTGAGGAGATACTCGATCGAGTAAAGATGCAACTAAAGACATAATCTTATATCAGTTATCAGTTATCAGTTACCAGTTATCAGTTATCAGTTATCAGTTATCAGTTATCAGTTACCAGTTATCAGTTCACTGTTTACTGACTGATCACTGAAAAAAGCCCCCTTCTAGCCGTTTCCTAACAGCAAATACTTGCCATCTCACCATTAAGATAACTGCTATATCCAGAGGTAAAAACTATTTAGATTGGAAAAACTTTTTCCCTGCTTCAACGAGTTTATTAATATCCTTGAGAGAAACTCCGAAAATCGCTAAAACTCCCGTAAATACTAACAAAAAACCGATAAAACTATTCCGATCATAGAGGAATAAACCCACCAAAACGATAAAATAGGGAGAGAGAATTTTACTAATATTTTCAACTACAGTAACCACCTCTGGCGGGGGAGTCTCAACAAGATTAATATCAGTTTTATCCTGATCGGGTTCGAGATTTTGCTTAATCGAAAACATCACCTCCTGTAGGTCTTTTACCTCCGGTGGGTTCGGTTCTTTCGCTGGTTTGCCAAACATTGTTAACTCCCTCGCCAATTTATCTATATCCTCTATGGTAGCCAAAAAAAGGGCAAGCAGGAAAAGCGCGAGCAAGTCGAGAAATTCTCAGCGTAATTTTCCTTAACAATCCCCTCGGCCGCGGCTGCTATAATCAGAGGAACAACTCCCAAGTTCGTTAACGGTACAAAAAAACTATGAATACCAGTCCAGACCGTGTGATTATCTTCGATACCACCCTTCGAGATGGGGAACAGTCCCCGGGTGCCGCTTTAAATGTGGATGAGAAGCTAACCATAGCGCGCGCACTGGCACGACTGGGAGTTGATGTCATTGAAGCGGGTTTTCCCCACGCTAGTCCGGGGGACTTTGAAGCGGTTCAGAAAATTGCCGCCAGCGTCGGCAGCGAAGCTGATAGCCCGATTATTTGCGGATTAGCCCGGGCTACCCAAAAAGACATCAAATCTGCCGCCGATGCGCTCAGACCCGCCGCCAAGCCCAGAATTCACACCTTCCTAGCCACATCCGATATCCACCTCCAATACAAACTTAAGAAGACTCGTCAGGAAGTTCTTGAGATTGTGCCAGAAATGGTGGCCTATGCTAAATCCTTCCTTAATGATGTGGAATTTTCCCCCGAAGATGCCGGCCGCAGCGATCCGGAATTCCTCTATCAAGTCCTCGAAAGAGCGATCGCCGCAGGAGCCACCACCGTTAACATTCCCGATACCGTCGGTTACACCACCCCCAGCGAATTTGGGGCTTTAATCCGGGGAATTAAGGAAAATGTCCCCAATATCGACCAAGCGATTATCTCCGTCCATGGTCACGACGATTTAGGGTTAGCGGTGGCTAATTTCCTCGAAGCAGTTAAAAATGGCGCTCGACAGTTGGAATGTACCATTAACGGTATCGGTGAGCGCGCAGGTAATGCTTCCCTAGAAGAATTGGTGATGGCCCTTCATGTCCGGCGCTCCTATTTTAATCCTTTCCTTGGTCGTCCCCCAGAATCCACGGAACCTTTAACCAAGATCAACACCAAGGAAATCTATCGCACTTCTCGCCTAGTTTCTAATCTTACCGGCATGATCGTGCAACCGAATAAGGCGATCGTCGGTGCTAACGCTTTCGCACACGAGTCGGGAATCCATCAGGACGGGGTGTTAAAACATAAACTCACCTATGAGATTATGGATGCAGAATCGATCGGTTTAACCCATAATCAGATCGTTCTCGGTAAACTCTCCGGCCGCAACGCTTTTCGCTCTCGTTTACAGGAATTGGGTTTTGAACTTTCGGAAACGGAACTTAATAACGCTTTTATCCAGTTTAAGGAAATGGCCGATCGCAAAAAGGAAATCACCGATCGCGATCTGGAAGCGATTGTTAACGATGAAATCGATACCGTTCCCGATCACTTCCGCCTTGAATTAGTACAAGTGTCCTGTGGAAATAGCGCCCGGCCCACGGCCACGGTAACGATTCGCAATCCCGACGGTAGCGAGTTATCCGATGCGGCCATTGGTACAGGGCCAGTGGATGCTCTGTGCAAAGCGATCGATCGAGTGGTGAAGATTCCTAACGAATTAATCTCTTTCTCGGTGCGGGAAGTTACCGAGGGAATCGATGCTTTAGGAGAAGTGACTATCCGTCTCCGTTACGAAGGACGCACCTACTCCGCTCACGCGGCCGATACCGATATTATTGTCGCCTCCGCTCGCGCCTACGTCAGCGCCTTAAACCGTCTCCACGTCGCACTGCAGCAGAAGGAAAAAACCCCAGAAATGGTCCAAGTCTAGATAGGGTTTTAGGGTGTTAGGGTTTTAGGGTTTTAGTTGAAATTCCCCCACTTCCCCACCACCCCACTTCCCCCCGCAACGCGCACGCAGTGACCACCCCATCACCCCACTTCCCCACTTCCCCACCACCCCACTTCCCCCCGCAACGCGCACGCAGTGACCACCCCAATTCATAATTCATAATTCATAATTCCCACACCCCATGGCGCTGTTGGAGAAAATCTTAAATTTGTCTCGCAAATTTCTAAAATGTTGCTAAGTTAATATTATGAGCTTGCGCTCTGATTAATTATGGTGCATATGTACCAAAAAAAGATTCCCGTAAAAGCAATGAGGGATGAAATTTATCCGTAAGAATCCGATCAAATTAAATACAATGGCTAAGGACCAAAGGAATTAGCAAAGGCAAATAGGAATGCTGTTCCCCTTGCCATTGGGAACAGTTAACCCACCCCATAATTCCTTTGATTGTTAGCTATCTGGTCAACACCGCAGACAATCGGGTGATCGGATTGCAGTCCTCCAGCCATTTACCCAATTTTTGCAGGAGCCAGATTATGAGTTGACCGAGCTAAAACAGCATTCCGTGTCGCTAAAATCGCATCGACACAAGAGAATTTAAGCAAAGATCTTCTCCCATTTGTTGTAATTAAAGCTACAATCGGAAAAGTCTTTCCCCGTCTCGGATTGGAGACACAAATTCGTTCAGTATCACCTAGATTGAGATTCGATCTTCTAGTTTTGCACAGAAGGAGCAAGAGGAAAACGGCATGACGCAGGCCCACGATGTACTAACCCTTACCGAGCCGCAATTGGATTTAGATTTGATTGACCTAGACGAGGACTTCGATGATGAGGATATCGAGTTAGAGCTAGAAGAAACCAGCGATAGCAACGATGGCAAAAAAACCCGCCGCCTTGCCAGCGCTCGTCGTCGCGACGCAGCCAGAAAAAAACCCTATACGGAAGATTCGATTCGGATTTATCTGCAAGAGATCGGCAGGATTCGGTTATTGAGAGCGGAGGAGGAGATCGAATTAGCGAGAAAAATCGCCGATCTACTGAAATTAGAACGTATTCGGGAAGATTTTCGCCTCTATACCGATGCTGAATGGGGAAAACAGGTTTTCTTGTTCGAGCGCATCGAAAAAATTATCGCAGAAAAATCGGAAAAAGAACCGAAATTATCGGATATTAAGGCTTATTTAGGTAAGACGGAGCTAATGGCTCCCCTGGTGGAAGAATGGCTGGCGAAATCAAAGGAATACTTATCGGCCTTTAAGCGTCGATTGTACCATGGTCGTCGCGCTAAGGAAAAAATGGTACAATCGAACCTGCGTTTAGTGGTTTCCATCGCCAAGAAATACATGAATCGCGGTCTTTCCTTCCAAGATTTAATTCAAGAAGGTTCCCTCGGTTTGATCCGCGCCGCCGAAAAATTCGACCACGAAAAGGGTTATAAATTCTCCACCTATGCCACTTGGTGGATTCGTCAAGCCATCACCCGGGCGATCGCCGATCAATCCCGCACCATTAGACTTCCCGTCCACCTCTACGAAACCATCTCCCGGATCAAAAAAACCACCAAGATTCTTTCTCAGGAAATGCGTCGCAAACCCACCGAGGAAGAAATCGCCACCAAGATGGAGATGACCATTGAAAAACTGCGTTTTATTGCTAAATCTGCCCAATTACCTATTTCTCTAGAGACTCCCATCGGTAAAGAAGAAGATTCCCGTTTAGGAGACTTTATCGAAGCAGATGGGGAAACCCCAGAAGATGAAGTTTCTAAAAATTTATTACGCGAGGATTTAGAAAACGTCCTCGATACCCTTAGTCCTCGCGAACGCGATGTGCTGCGTCTGCGCTACGGTTTAGATGACGGCCGGATGAAAACACTCGAAGAAATCGGCCAGATTTTCAACGTCACTCGCGAGCGCATTCGTCAAATAGAAGCCAAGGCCCTGCGGAAACTGCGTCACCCCAACCGTAATAGTATCCTCAAAGAGTACATTCGTTAACTTCCCGCTCTTAAAAAACTGGCAACTGAGTCTCCTTGAGGCTCAGTTTTATCGTCAACTACACTTCCCCATCTGTGGGAACCTAATCCTGAAAATATCTCTGGGGTTGCCCCAATCTTGTCCAGAAAACTCTTGCAACAAATAGCACAGATCTGTTATTATGGTTTGTCTGTGTCCCGATTAACCATACCAGTATTGAGAACAAGAAACGACTGTGGCTAATACAAAGTCTGCACTCAAACGAGTCCAAATCTCCGAAAGAAATCGTCTACGCAACAAAGCGTACAAGTCAGCCGTAAGAACCCTGATCAAAAAATGTCTTGTCGCTGTCTCAGCCTACGGAGCCAACCCCAGCCCAGAAGGGCTAGAAAGCGCCCAACAAGCTCTATCGGAAGCTTACAGTAAAATCGATAAAGCCGTCAAGCGCAACGTCTTGCACCGGAACAACGGCGCTAGAAAAAAAGCCGGTTTAGCCAAAGCTTTGCAAAAAGTTAGCCAAGCTTCCTAAGAAACGATTAAGCTGTAATCAGGACAGACGCAACAAGCGATCGGGGGTCGATGCAATTAATAGATACGCACGTTCATTTGAACTTTGACGTTTTGCAAGCCGACTTGCCCGCTATCTCCGAACGTTGGCGAAGTGTGGGAGTCGTTCATCTGGTTCACTCCTGTGTTCAACCAGAGGAGTTTGCGGCAATTAAAGCCATTGCCGATCAATTTGGGGAAATTTCCTTCGCCGTCGGTTTACATCCCCTAGATGCCCAAAAATGGCGAGATAATAGTGCCGATCAGATCGAGACCCTAGCCCGATCTGATCGGCGCGTCGTGGCGATCGGGGAAATGGGTTTAGACTTCTATAAAGCGGATAATCAAGAGCAGCAAAAACAGGTCTTTTGGAGGCAGTTAGAAATCGCCCATCGTCTCGATAAACCCGTGATTATCCATTGTCGAGATGCAGCCCCGACAATGCGGGAGGAAATCAGCGCCTTTCGGCAACAAGTGGGCAAAATTGGCGGCGTGATGCACTGCTGGACTGGCAACCCCGAAGAAACTCAATGGTTTTTAGATTTGGGTTTTTACATCAGCTTTAGCGGCATTGTCACCTTCAAAAACAGTAAAACCGTGCAAGCTGCCGCCCAAATTGTCCCTGGCGATCGCATCCTGATCGAAACCGATTGCCCCTTTCTCTCACCCAATCCCCACCGCGGTAAACCTTGCGAACCCTCTTTCGTCTTCCATGTGGCCGAAACCGTCGCCCGTCTGCGCGGCTATCCGGTCGAAACCTTAGCCGAACAAACCACCCAGAACGCCCGCAACTTATTTCAACTCCCCAGTTAAAAAACATAGTTTATTAGCACAGAGCAGGGGACGGGGAAATGGGGAAATGGGGGAATTCAACTAAAACCCTAAAACCCTAACATCCAACACCCAACCCCTAAAAACCCCGATCTCCGAGAGCAATTCCCCACCGTCGCTATCGTGTCATCAGCCCTTGTAACCCTATGAACAATCTTACCTTTAACCTCTTACCCGACCTCATCGAAATCCAACACTCCAGTTTTCGGTGGTTTTTGGAAGAAGGACTAATCGAGGAACTGAATAGCTTTTCCCCCATCAGCGACTATACAGGTAAATTAGAACTACATTTCCTCGGGCAGGACTACAGACTCAAAGAACCGAAATACAACGTCGATGAAGCCAAACGACGCGATAGCACCTATTCCGTTCAGATGTACGTTCCCACCCGTTTAATCAACAAAGAAACGGGAGAAAACATCGAACAGGAAGTCTTTATCGGCGATTTACCCCTGATGACCGAACGGGGAACCTTTATTATTAACGGGGCCGAACGAGTCATCGTCAATCAGATCGTCCGTTCCCCCGGTGTTTACTACAAAGCCGAAATCGACAAAAACGGTCGCCGTACCTACTCCGCTTCCCTGATTCCCAACCGAGGAGCTTGGTTAAAATTTGAAACCGACAAAAACGGCTTAGTCTGGGTCAGAATCGACAAAACCCGCAAATTATCCGCCCAAGTTCTCCTGAAAGCGATCGGATTGAGCGATAACGAAATCTTTGACTCCCTACGCCATCCCGAATTCTACCAAAAAACCCTCGACAAAGAAGGCAATCCCACCGAAGAAGAGGCACTCCTCGACCTGTACCGCAAACTACGCCCCGGGGAACCTCCCACAGTCACCGGCGGACAACAACTGCTCGAATCGCGCTTTTTTGACAATAAACGCTACGATCTCGGGCGCGTTGGTCGTTATAAACTCAACAAAAAACTACGCCTCAACGTCCCCGATAACCAGCGCGTTCTCACCACCACCGACATTTTATCGGCGATCGACTACCTAATTAACCTCGAATTTGACATCGGCAACACCGACGACATCGACCACCTCGGCAACCGTCGCGTCCGTTCCGTGGGTGAACTGCTCCAAAACCAAGTGCGCGTGGGTTTAAACCGCTTAGAAAGAATCATTCGGGAACGGATGACCGTCAGCGAATCCCAAAACCTCACCCCCGCTTCCCTAGTCAACCCGAAACCCCTAGTAGCGGCGATTAAAGAATTCTTTGGTTCCTCGCAACTCTCCCAGTTCATGGATCAAACCAATCCCCTAGCGGAATTGACCCATAAACGCCGCATTTCCGCCCTCGGCCCCGGCGGTCTCACCCGGGAACGGGCCGGTTTTGCCGTGCGCGACATCCACCCCTCCCACCACGGTCGCATTTGTCCGGTGGAAACCCCAGAAGGTCCCAACGCCGGTTTAATCGGTTCCCTGGCCACCTACGCTCGCGTCAACGACTACGGTTTTATTGAAACCCCCTGTTATGTCGTGGAAAATGGCCGAGTACGCTATGATCTCCCCGTTAAATACCTAACCGCCGACGAAGAAGACGATCTGCGGGTAGCACCGGGAGACGTGGCCACCGATGAAAATGGTTATATCCTCGGCGAAACTATCCCGGTGCGCTATCGGCAGGAATTCTCCACCACTTCCCCCGAACAAGTGGACTACGTTTGTGTTTCCCCCGTCCAAATTGTCTCGGTGGCAACTTCCCTGATTCCCTTCCTCGAACACGACGACGCTAACCGCGCCCTCATGGGTTCTAATATGCAACGACAAGCGGTTCCCCTGCTGCGTCCCGAACGTCCCCTTGTGGGTACCGGATTGGAAGCACAGGCCGCTCGCGACTCTGGCATGGTCATCGTTTCCCGTACCAATGGGGTCGTTTCCTACGTCGATGCTAACCGGATTCGCATCAAAGTGGCGGATGAAGACAAAGAGATTTTCGGCAAGAGCGAGATCGAGTACGAAATTCAGAAATATCAACGCTCTAACCAAGATACCTGCTTAAATCAGCGTCCTTTAGTCTATCAAGGGGAACAGGTTGTCCCTGGGCAGATCCTCGCCGATGGTTCCGCCACCGAAGGAGGAGAAATCGCCCTCGGACAGAATATCCTCGTCGCCTATATGCCCTGGGAAGGCTATAACTACGAAGATGCGATTTTAATCAGTGAAAGACTGGTGGCACAAGACACCTACACCAGCATCCACATCGAAAAATACGAAATCGAAGCCCGTCAAACTAAACTTGGACCAGAGGAAATCACCAGGGAAATTCCCAACGTCGGTGAAGATGCCCTGCGAAACCTTGATGAACGCGGCATTATTCGCATCGGTGCTTGGGTAGAAGCAAGCGATATCCTCGTCGGGAAAGTCACCCCGAAAGGCGAATCAGACCAACCCCCCGAAGAAAAACTACTGCGGGCGATTTTCGGCGAAAAGGCACGGGATGTACGGGATAACTCCCTACGCGTCCCCAACGGCGAAAAAGGCCGGGTAGTAGATGTGCGGGTATTTACCCGCGAACAGGGGGATGAATTACCCCCCGGGGCCAATATGGTGGTGCGGGTTTACGTTGCCCAAAAACGCAAAATCCAAGTGGGCGATAAAATGGCGGGTCGTCACGGCAATAAAGGGATTATTTCTCGCATTCTGCCCCTAGAAGATATGCCCTACCTCCCCGATGGTCGTCCCGTCGATATCGTTCTCAATCCCCTGGGGGTTCCCAGTCGCATGAACGTCGGTCAGGTGTTTGAATGTTTACTGGGTTGGGCCGGCGAAAATCTAGGCGTACGCTTTAAGATTACTCCCTTTGACGAAATGTACGGGGAAGAAGCCAGCCGTTTAACCGTCCACGGATTGCTAGAAAGTGCCTCGAAAAAACCCAATCGCGATTGGGTGTTCAAGGAAGAACACGCCGGCAAAGTCACCGTTTACGATGGTCGCACCGGGGAACCCTTTGACCGTCCCGTTACCGTCGGTATGGCCTATATGTTAAAACTGGTTCACCTGGTTGATGATAAAATTCACGCCCGTTCTACCGGTCCCTACTCCTTGGTTACCCAGCAACCCTTGGGCGGTAAAGCTCAACAGGGGGGTCAGCGCTTCGGAGAAATGGAAGTGTGGGCCCTAGAGGCCTACGGGGCGGCCTATACCTTGCAGGAATTGCTAACGGTAAAATCCGATGATATGCAAGGACGGAATGAGGCTTTAAATGCGATCGTAAAAGGCAAGCCGATTCCCCGCCCGGGTACGCCAGAATCCTTTAAGGTTTTGATGCGAGAATTGCAATCCCTCGGCCTCGATATCGCCGTTCACAAGGTGGAAAATGCTCCCGATGGTACTTCCCGTGATGTGGAGGTGGATCTGATGGTCGATGTCGGTCGTCGCGCCCCCTCTCGCCCCACCTACGAATCCTTAACCACGGAAGACCTTGAAGAAGAAGAATCGGAAGTGTAATTTCAGTGATCAGTGAGGGGTTAGGTGATGGGGAAATGGGGAAATGGGGAAATGGGGGAATTCAACTAAAACCCCAACACCCTAAAACCCTAAAACCCCAACACCCCACACCTAACCCCTATAACCAATCTTGTTACTGTTCACCGATGGCTGATAGCTAATAGCTGTTTAATTATTACTGGGATCGAGATGTTTTATAACCAAACTGTTGACAAAGGAAAACTGAAAAAACTGATCGCTTGGGCCTATCAAAACTACGGTTCGGCGCGCTGTTCACAAATGGCCGATGAATTGAAAAACCTCGGGTTTCGTTTCGCTACCAAAGCAGGGGTTTCCATTAGTGTGGATGATTTAACCGTACCGCCGGCTAAACGACAGATGATCGAAAGTGCCGAACAGGAAATCCGGCAAACCGAACAGCGTTATGTGCGCGGGGAAATCACCGAAGTGGAACGCTTCCAAAAAGTAATCGACACTTGGAATAGTACATCCGAATCACTTAAAGATGAAGTAATTCGCAACTTCCAAGTTACCGATCCCCTCAACTCCGTCTATATGATGGCTTTCTCCGGGGCGCGGGGTAATATGAGCCAAGTGCGTCAGTTAGTCGGAATGCGGGGATTAATGGCTAATCCCCAGGGGGAAATTATTGACCTCCCGATTAAGACTAACTTCCGGGAAGGATTGACCGTTACCGAATACGTTATTTCCTCCTACGGGGCGCGCAAAGGGTTAGTTGATACAGCCCTACGGACGGCAGATTCCGGTTATCTGACCCGTCGTCTCGTCGATGTGTCCCAAGATGTCATCGTCCGCGAGGCAGATTGTGGCACCAATCGTTACATCGAATTAACCGCCATGACCGATGGCGATCGCGTGTTAATTCCCTTAAGCGATCGCTTATTAGGTCGTTCCTTGGCCGAAGATGTGGTGGTCAATGGAGAAGTGATCGCCACCCGCAACCAGATTATCGATGACGAAACCGCCGAAAAACTCGGCCGACTCGTCGATAAAATCAAAGTCCGCAGCCCCTTAACCTGTGAAGCAGCCCGCTCGGTTTGTCAAACCTGTTACGGTTGGAGTCTGGCCCACGGTCATCCGGTGGATATGGGGGAAGCAGTGGGGATTATTGCCGCCCAATCGATCGGGGAACCGGGGACTCAGTTAACCATGCGTACCTTCCACACTGGGGGCGTATTTACCGGAGAAGTAGCCCGGCAAGTGCGGAGTCCCTTCGAGGGAACCGTGCGTTTTCTGCCGGGGTTAAGTATCCGTAACGTGCGAACTCGCCACGGAGATGAACGGGATCAGGTGGAGGCCCCGGGGGAAATTAAATTAACACCCAAGGATAAAACCAAAGAAACCGTCACCTACTCTTTGACTCCGGGATCGCTGCTATTCGTCACCGATGGGGCAACAGTAAGCGAGGAACAGTTACTAGCGGAAATTACCTCCGATAAAGTCCAAAAATCCACGGAAAAAGCCACAAAAGACGTAACCAGTGACTTAGCCGGCGAGGTGCTATTCTCCCAATTAGTCCCAGAGGAAAAAACCGATCGCCAAGGCAACACCACCCGCATCGCCCAACGGGGGGGATTATTATGGATTCTCTCCGGAGAAGTGTATAACTTGCCAACCGGGGCCGAACCCGTGGTCAGTAACGGCGATACAGTACAAGTGGGGGATGTGCTCGCGGAAACTAAGCTGGTATCCACTAACGGCGGTTTGGTGCGTTTAGCCCCCAATAGCCGGGAAATCGATATCGTCACCGCTTCCGTGTCCTTGGATCAGGCCGAAGTAAAAGTAGAAAGTAGTGCCGGTCGGGAACAATTTATTATTCATACGGCCGATGGTCAACGCTTCCTGCTGAAAACCACTCCGGGGACAAAAGTACAGAATCATGCCATTGTCGCCGAGTTAATCGACGATCGCTATCAAACCCACACCGGCGGCATGATTAAATACGTCGATATCGAAGTCTCCAAAGGCAGCCGCAAACAGGGTTATGAAATCACCAAAGGCGGCACGATCCTCTGGATTCCCGAAGAAACCCACGAAGTCAATAAAGATATCTCCCTCTTACAGGTGGAAGATGGGCAGTATGTGGAAGCAGGGGAAGAAGTGGTTAAAGACATCTTCTGTAACTCTAGCGGTGTGGTGGAAGTCATCCAGAAAAATGACATCCTCCGGGAGATTATTGTCAAACCAGGGCTGTTATTTATGGATATCGAACCGGAATCCTCCGGAATTGCCCAAGAACAGTTAATTTACCCAGGGACACAGTTAACTCCTGAAGTCACGATCGAGGAGTTACGGCAAGCGGAATGGGTGGAAACTAACGAGGGTTTGGGATTACTGCTGCGACCAGTACAGGAGTTCACCGTAGAGGACCAATCCACTTCTCCCACACAAGGTTCCGCTAACCAAGAAGGAGGACGACATATCGAACTGCGATCGGTGCAGCGCATTTTCTTTAAAGACGGGGAAAGAGTTAAATCCGTCGAGGGTTGTCAACTGATCAGCACCCAATTAGTCCTAGAAATTTCTAGCGAAGAACCAGAATCGGTCTCCCATCTGACGGCCGATATCGAGTTAGAACCGATCCCGCAGGGAGCCGCGAAGCGGTGCGAGGACAGCGATTGTCAGCGTTTACAGTTAGTTATTCTCGAATCTCTGGTGCTGCGTCGAGATAGTGATAATGATCCTTTAGGGGGTAATATTCAGACTCGCGTTCTCGTCCAAGATGGCGATGAAATTCCACCGGGGGCAGTGGTGGCCCGGACCGAAATCCAGTGTAAGGAAGCTGGGGAAATTCGCGGGATTCGCAAGGGCAGCGAAGCGGTACGCCGTCTTTTAATTGTCAGTGACCGTGACGAGTTTATTCTCCCGCTCGCTGTTGCTCCCACCGTCAAAGCCGGGGATCTGGTAATCGCCGAAGCTGAGATCGCTGCTGGAGTTTTAGCCCCCAATTCCGGTCAAGTGCTGGCCGTTGACCAAACCACCACCGGCTATGAAATCCGTTTGCGTAAAGCCCGACCCTACCGAGTATCGTCCGGGGCAATTCTGCATATCGATGAGGGGGATTTAGTCCAACGGGGCGATAATTTGGTGCTGTTGGTGTTTGAGCGCTCGAAAACTGGGGATATCATTCAAGGTTTGCCGAGAATCGAAGAACTGCTCGAAGCCCGCAAACCGAAAGAGGCCTGTGTCCTGGCACGCAAACCGGGAGTTTGTCAAGTGGAGTACCAAGATTCTGAGATCGTCGATATTAAGGTGGTCGAGGATGACGGCACGATCAGTGAATATCCGCTTTTAGGCAGTCAAAACCCTCTGGTGAGCGATAATCAGCGTATCGATGTGGGTCAGGCGTTAACCGATGGTCAGGCTAATCCCCACGAGATTTTAGAGGTGTTCTTTAATTATTATGTGGATAGCTTGGGCAGTTACGAGGCAGCCCTGAAAGCTTTGGAAAAAACCCAGATGTTCCTCGTTGATCAGGTACAGTCGGTCTATCAATCCCAAGGGATCGATATTGCCGATAAACATATTGAAGTGATCGTGCGTCAGATGACCTCTAAGGTGCGGATCGATGACGGTGGCGATACCAGTATGTTACCTGGGGAATTGTTGGAACTGCGACAGGTGGAGACGGTAAACGAAGCCATGTCGATCACCGGTGGGGCGGCGGCTAAATATACGCCTGTACTACTGGGGATCACCAAAGCTTCCTTGAATACCGATAGCTTTATCAGTGCCGCCTCCTTCCAAGAAACCACCCGCGTCCTCACCGAAGCGGCGATCGAAGGCAAGTCCGACTGGTTACGGGGTCTCAAGGAAAACGTGATTATCGGTCGTCTGATTCCGGCGGGTACTGGCTTCAATTCCCACGAAAACATGGCGGGGATCAGCGATTACACCCCCCCAGAGGAGGAATATAACTACAACAATCGTAGCTATTATGCTCCCCCCGGCGGCCTCGGCTTGCCCCCTCGTCCCGGTTTCGGCGATAGTAGTGAGGATAGCGATATGATTCTTGACGATCAAACCGCTCGCGCCTACGCTGAGGGTGATGTGGTCGATTTAGAGGATGATGAGATGGCTTTCCTCTCTTCCCGCGGCAGCAGTCGCTTTAGTCGCCAACCTATCAGCGATCGCTGGTCAGAACCGGATGAGGAAGGGGGAGAGGACGATTTCGAGGAGGATTACGAAGAAGAATAATCGTCTGTGGAGATATTACAAGGAGGAGTGGCAGGAAAAACCCCTGTTATTTCCCAAAAACCTCCTCCTTCTCTCCCAAAACTCCCTAATTTTCTGGCTAACTCACCTCAGTTTGGCAATAAAAGAAGGCAGCCTTTCCTGTCAACCGGAAAGGAGACAAAGTTAAGATTTTAATAATTTTCTCTCAAGTCGGGATGACAGGATTTGAACCTGCGGCATCCTGCTCCCAAAGCAGGCGCGCTACCAAGCTGCGCTACATCCCGAAATAAACTCCTTTTTTAGTATAGCCTAAGAGCCGCATTCTTAATCGGGATACCAAAACATACCTTTGATCCCTTCGGGATCGAGAACAAAACCGAGACGACGATAGAAATCCACCACCTGCGGATCGGCGAAAAGAGTTATATTACTGATGTCCTCACCCCGCAACTTCCTGATCATAAATTTCATTAATGCTTTACCAAAGCCTTTACTTTGATAGTGAGGATGAACAACCACATCCCAGACTGTAGCATTAAAAGCGTGATCGGAAGTGGCACGGGCAAAACCCACTAAACGACGGCGATTACCTCGCACTTCCCACATCGACACCACTAAAAAACTACATTCGATCGCCTTTTTAACTTTGCGTAAAGGACGACGGGCCCAACCTACCGAGTCACAAAGTTCTTCTAACTCATATAGATCTAGCTCTCGATCGGTACTAAAAAACACTCGCGTCTGTCCGAGGTCATTCTGGGCAACCTCTACCAAGTCTCCCGAATAGTCAGGAGATGCAGTGACTTCCGAGCTATTAAACAATCTTTTCCAAAAAACCATGCCGGGGGGCTACTGCCTCAATATTATCTTTTTAGCCTAGTATATTTTATTTTCCCCTGTCTACGAACAATCGGGCAACCTGAGTCCAAATTTGATTTTGAGTACGGAGAGGGTGGGATTTGAACCCACGAACCATTGCTGGTTACTCGATTTCAAGTCGAGCGCGATCGACCACTCTGCCACCTCTCCAAGGCAGCCAGACCTATATCTTATCATTAGATCTATTGCATAAATCAAAAAATTTTCTGCCCATGTAGGGAAAAGAGGTGCATATTATCGGGTTAAAGGTTAAAATTTCCTCCTTCCCCGACTTCTGCAAGAAGTCTATTTTAGTCAATTGGGGGCGCAATTAGGGCTTTCTGAGCAGGATTTTTGGGGGCCGATCGGCCAGAGCTGGACCACTTCCCCTCACCACCCCCGTCAAGATGACCGACTTATTTCTTTAATTTCTGTAATTTTCGGCTTTCACGGGGAAAACTAAAATTAAAATAGGGGGGAGTGCCCTAAAATTGCTGTTTTGACGTATAATCACCTCAATAAAATTTAGAAGCTCCTAGAGTTGATAGTTTTAAACATTTCTGAGAGGAAAATGTATTTATTATGAGTTCAATTATTGAAATCGGCGACCAAAAAATTAACCAGTCACAGGTCTTGCCTCTTTTGGCAAAATATGGTATGTTACCCCAGTTAATCCGGGAAGTAATTATCGAGCAAGCGATCGCCAATATCACCTGCAATCCCGAAGAAAGAAACGCGGCCTATTCCCGTTTCTATCAAAATAATCAAATTGCCAACGATGAGCAAATGAAATCTTGGTTACAACAAAACGGGATGGATTCCGAGCAACTAGAATATCTAATTCTTCGGGACATTAAATTGGAAAAATTTAAACAGGAGACTTGGGATAACAAAGTAGAATCCTACTTCTTGCAAGTCAAAAATCAATTGGATAAGGTGGTTTATTCCCTGATTCGGACAAAAAATATCGGCATTGCCCAGGAACTATTTTTCCGGATACAGGATCGAGAAAATACCTTCGCTGAACTAGCTAAAAAATACTCCCAGGGAGCAGAAGCGGAAACCGGAGGACTAATCGGACCGGTGGAACTGAGCGCCCCCCATCCCCAGATCGGGCAAATTCTCCAGGCAAGTAAACCGGGGCAACTGTGGCCACCGACGCAAGTGGGAGAATGGGTCGTGATTGTCCGACTGGAAAAATATTTATCCTGTGAACTGGATCCTCCCACCCGTCAACGCTTACGCAATGATTTATTCCAACAATGGTTAACGGCTCAAATGCAAACAGTGAAATTTATCTCCGAATCAAACCCAGTCAATAGCGAGCAGGTATCGATTATATAGCATTTCCTTGCAACACTGGGTAAACCTAGTCTTTTCGCCTAATTAGGGTTTGCTGGATAAATCTAAAAACATTGTTCGATAAGACTTTTAGACTTTTTGTCAATCAAAAAGTGCCAGCGATTGGAGTGATTGGGGGGAAAATTCCGGGACTTTTTCCCTGAAAATTAGGTAATTGACCACCTGAAAATCGGTAAAAC
>NZ_JADBSA010000384.1:0-4548 GCF_020246945.1 Microcystis sp. M113S1
AGACAGATAGGGTAGGGCATACCCAAATCTTGGTTGAAAGACCAAAACGCTTGGAGAGTGAACCATAAAAAGGATAACTAGATAGCAAGTGATATTCTAGTAGGTTCGGTTCAGACATAATCGTGTAAGACCTAAGTAAGGGAAACCAGAAAAGGCTGTGATTAGCTTCAAGAATCCTCGCGCCTTTAGGCCCAGGAGTGTCAAAATCGATACAAAATATCAACGACTAGGATTAAATGGCTACTCATATTGTTACTGGTGTCGCGGGTTTTATCGGTTCTAACTTGGCACAAAAGCTTTTAGAACAAGGAGATCAGGTGATCGGTATCGATCAATTTAACGATTATTATGATCCCAGTTTAAAGCGCAAAAATGCCCATATTCTAGCAAAATATCCCGAATTTAAGTTAATTGAAGCGGATATACAAGCCCTTGACTGGCGACAACTGTTGCAAGGAGTAGAAGTATTATTCCATCAGGCAGCCCAAGCAGGAGTCAGAGCAAGCTGGGGTGATGGATTTCGTCAATATACCGAAAGGAATATAAATGCCACTCAAATCATTCTTGAGGCCGCTAAGGAAACCCCTTCTTTACAACGGATGGTTTTTGCTTCCACTTCCTCGGTGTATGGCAATGCGGAAACGATGCCGACTCCCGAAACCCTTTGTCCCCAACCAGTTTCACCCTACGGCATCACCAAATTAGCGGCAGAAAGACTCTGTTGGCTATATCACCAGAATTTTAACGTTCCCGTCACTGCCTTGCGTTATTTCACCGTTTATGGACCGCGGCAACGTCCCGATATGGCTTTCCATAAGTTTTTTCAAGCAGCGATCGCAGGTAAAGCCATCGGCATCTACGGAGATGGCAAACAAACCCGCGATTTTACCTTTGTTAGCGATGCTGTAGCCGCTAATTTAGCCGCTGCCCTAGTCCCGGAAGCGGTGGGGGAGGTGTTTAATATTGGTGGTGGTAGTCGCGTGGTTTTGCTGGATGTCTTGGATACCATGGAAAAAGTCATCGGTAAACCGATTTTGCGATCGCATCAAGGACTCGCCCGGGGAGATGCCCGTCACACCGCCGCCGATGTCACCAAAGCCCGTACAATCTTAGGTTATAATCCCCAAGTCTCTTTAGCCGAAGGATTAGCCCAAGAATGGCAGTGGATTCAGGAATTATATTGTTAGGTTAACTTCGGGTGTGTTACGGTGCGCTAACACACCTAAAAATCCCATCACGGGAGCAATTCGTTAATAATCAAAAAATCTCCCCGTAAAAGGGAGATTTTGGGCAATATCTAGGGTTATCCCCCGACAAATTACACCAATTTCAGATCGGGATAATTGGCGAGAATGTCGTCTTGACTGAGAATATCACCCTCGCTTTGAGGAGTCCAAATCACTTCTACCGCTAAAAGTCGATCGCCTCCCATACTACCAATTTGTTGCAGGGCTTGTTTCAAGTCTTGGGAATCATTAATTTTGGGTAGAGAAAATTTACCGACAATGCCAGCGAAAATAGTCACCAAAATATAGCCTTCCGGTGCGGTTTTAGCTAATTCTCCAGCCGATTCGGTTAAAATATTTTCTTGAGAACCTTGACGCAGTTGATTATTGTAATTAGTTAAGGTTTCCGCCGTTAGTTTACCGCGTTCGTTGAGAGACCACTGATTAAACTTCGCTTCTGCACTGCTGAGGCTGGTTTGTTGGCAATCGACGTTACCATAAACCCAGTATTCCGGATGACGCAACAGGGCGAGGGCGGATTCTTGTAAGACATCGACGCGCCCCTCGGAGGTGCTAGTATCCACAGTTAGGGCGATTTGATTTAATTCTTGTTGCAGATAACGGGCATTTGCCAATAAACCCACCTGTACTTTAGCCACGGAGACGGTTTCATATCCCGGTTCAACAGCCATACCATTCTCATCACTGCCTCCACCATTACGGAAAGCATTAACGAGGAAATTGGCAATAGCAAAAAAGATTAACAGAGAAATTAAGCCGCCGCCACCACCACCCCAAAAGAAGGGTAAAAGGAAGGGAAAACCAATACCTCCACCGTAACCGGGGGAACTGTAACCACCACCTCTAGAAGGGCTAATACTGCGACTAGGAGCGCGAAAACTACCGCCCCCCATTCTACCCCCCGATGCCGCTAAAGCACTGGGAACATTGCCTAAAATCAGCGTTGTTACTAATCCGATGACGATTAACGGCTTGGCAAGCGATCGAACTTTAGTTAAAATTTTGTCAATCATAAGAACACCGAAGCAACCCTTTATTTACTAGGATAACCAGTTTCTCGCTCAGAGATAGACAAATCCCGAATAGGGATAACCGAATCAGTGATCAGATATCAGATTTGAGTTTTCAGTTCACTGATTACTGTTTACTGTTTACTGATCACTGAAAATTATGACTTGGAATTTCTCTTCTCCGACGGATTCGCCATTAAGCGATCGCGAAGTACCCTTAGAAAGTCATCATCTCTGGGGTAAACGTATTGCTTTACTGGTAACGGGAGGGATTGCGGCCATGAAAGCGCCGCTAATTGCCCGATCTTTGCGTAAATTCGGGGCTACAGTCGTGGCTTTTGTCTCAGAAGAAGCTTTAAGATACGTCACTAAGGAAGCTTTGGAATGGAGTACGGTTAATCCCGTAATTAGCCAATTAACGGCAAAAGCAGAACATTTAAGCGATCAATCTCCCTTTGATCTTTATTTAGTCGCCCCCGCTACCTATAACACGATTAATAAGTTTCGTTACGGAATAGCTGACGGAGTGATCACTTCATGCTTGGCCTCGGCCTTGGGACGACAGGAAAAGGGAAAAACTAAAATTCTGCTTGTCCCCACCATGCACGGCAGTTTACATAATGCTATTCTGACCGAATCTTTGCAAACTCTCGATCGCTTGGGAGTCCAGATTATGTCACCCCGGGATGATTACGGTAAGCACAATCTCCCCGGGGAAAAAGAGATTACCGTAGCAGCCTGTGGGATTCTCAGTAATTCTGTCCTGAAAAATATGCCGATTTTAGTCACTGGTGGACCCACACCCGTTATTATCGATAATATTCGTCGTTTAACCAATCGTTTTACCGGACAATTAGGAGTCGCTATTGCAGAAGAATTGTACCTGCGCGGGGCAAAGGTGCAATTAATCCACGGACGCGGCAGCTATACACCTCCCGCTTATTTACCCCATGAAATTATTGAAACCTATGACGAGTATCTAGGGAAGGTTATGGGAGAATTAGAGAGTAAAGATTATAAATTTGGGATTTTTTCGGCAGCAGTGGCAGATTATCGCTTAGAAAGCCCTTTTTTTGGTAAAATTCCCAGTGGTGGGCTGTTAAATCTTAATTTTGTGCCGACGGAAAAAGTGATTGACAAGGTGAGAGAAAAATTTCCCGATTTAGAGATGGTGACTTTCAAGTATCAGGAGGGAGTCAGTCAGGAGGAGTTACTGGAAATCGCCCGTAAACGCCTAGAAAAGGGCTATCAGGCCGTCATTGCTAATCGGGGTGAGGAAAAGGGCGATCAAGGGGAACAGGTGGCTTATTTGGTCACAAAAGCGGCATTAGGGAAATTTATCGGCAAAAAAGCGATCGCTATTGGCATCGCCGAATATTTAGAACAGCGAGCCAAAAATGTTACAATCGAAAAAATTTAATATTTTTTAATATTAATTTGCAAAAATTTAGGGTAACACAGTCATGGGTAACATCAACTTCGTCAAAGAGAATAAGATCGTGGTAGCGGCAGATGGGGCGAATTTACGAGAGAAAGCAATCCAGAATGGCGTTGATATCTACACTTTTGGCGGTAAATTGATGAATTGTGGCGGTTACGGTCAGTGTGGTACTTGTATAGTGGCAATTGTCGAGGGTATGGAAAATCTCTCGGCTAAAACCGACTTTGAACAGCGCCGTCTGAAGAAAAAACCCAAAAATTATCGTTTAGCCTGTCAAACCATCGTTAATGGTCCTATTAGCGTCCAAACTAAACCAAAATAGCACTTAAGCGTCAGAAACGACCATCGAGCGCGAAGCGGATTGGAGTAGTTCAAAATTGCCAGACAAATTCTTGGCATTTAATAGCATAATTACCTGAGCGGCTTTTTCAGCAGACCCTAATTGGGGTCTGCTGAATAAATCTAAAAACCTTGTTAGATAAGACTTTTAGACTTTTTGTCAATCAAAAAAAGTACCAGGCATGGGAGTGATCGGGGGGAAAATTCCGGGACTTTTTCCCTGAAAATCGGTAAAACCCATCCCCCATCCCCCATCCCCCAACCCCCAACCCCCACCGAAAAACTTTTTGCCGCAGACCCTATTTAGGGTTAGCTGAATAAATCTAAAAACCTTGTTAGATAAGACTTTTAGACTTTTTGTCAATCAAAAAGTCCCGGATATGGGAGTGATCGGGGGGAAAATTCCGGGACTTTTTCCCTGAAAATTAGGTAGTTGACCACCTGAAAATCGGTAAAACCCATCCCCCATCCCCCATCCCCCATCCCCCAACCCCCAACCCCCACCGAAAAA
>NZ_JADBSA010000385.1:0-10023 GCF_020246945.1 Microcystis sp. M113S1
CTGATAACTGATAACTGATAACTGATAACTGATAACTGATAACTGATAACTGATAACTGATAACTGATAACTGATAACTGATAACTGATAACTGATAACTGATAACTGATAAGCTGTACTGAATTTAAACTGCGTAGGGGAATTTTTAGTACAAATGCTCAAAATTCCTCTCCCTGCTCCCTTCTTCGGTGCAGTCTTAACGAGTAATTTAGATAGGGTTTACTGATGATTTTTCCAGAAAAATCAAGAGAGCCATCTTTTTTCTAACCATGCCAGGACACTTTTAACATCCGCCACTTTTTCTCCTTCAGGTACAGGTGGACGTTGTATCATTACCACGATTATTCCCAACTCTCTAGCGGCGATAATTTTGGCGTAAGTGGCATCACCGCCGCTATTTTTACTCACGATCGCCCCAATCTTATATTCTTGTAAAAGAGAGCGCTCTGACTGTAAGGAAAAAGGCCCCCGTGCCAACAATAATTTTCCAACCGGTACGATGGCATCCGCTGCCGGTGGGTCGATCATCCGCATCAAAAACCAGATATTTTTTAAATGTGCATAACTTGCCAGTTCTTGCCGACCAATAGTGAGAAATATCCGCAGCGCTAACCCTGGTAAAATATTCGCCGCTGCTTGATTGTTTTCTACTTCAATCCAATTATCTCCAGATACTTTTTCCCAAGCTGGACGACTTAAGATTAATCGAGGAATACCACAATCCGAGGCGGCTTGAGCGGCATTAAAGGAAATTTGTGCGGCAAAGGGATGGGTGGCATCAATTAAACAATCAATGCGTTCTTGACGCAGATAATTGGCTAACCCAGTGGCACCACCAAACCCCCCCCTGCGAGAAGGAGTTGTGAGAGTAATCGGTTCTCTCGTGCGACCGGCCAAAGAAGCGATGGCATCTATACCCGGAATTGCCGCAATTTTAGCCGCTAATGCCGCCGCTTCCCCCGTTCCCCCTAAAATCAGCACTTTTTTATTTTTAGTCATCTAGCAATTGCCAAAAGGTTAACTAATTTTCCATCTTCCTATCTTCCCTTGCAAAGGAAGGAGATTTGACGGGGTTAGCTTCTCGCCTGAAGAAACTCTCTACTGGCGCTTAGAAATTAGTTGAATCGAAACATCTGATCGGTTGATTGGGTTGGTTGGTGGCAAAATTTTGCCGGGGTTTTCAACCCAAATTTTCGATAAAGGTGAAGTATAATCTGACTGGGAATCGTCTCCTGTCTCTCCTATCCCCAACCCGAAAACCTTATACCTCACCATTAAGATAACTGCTCTAAAAAAATAGCAAACTAAGAAAATTTTTCCTTTGCTACTTTTGCCGTGAACAACTATGTTAAAGAAAGTCAATTATCTGCGATCGCTATCCTGTTTCCTCGCTATAATCCTCTGGAGTAGTCCTCTAGGGATTAACCCTAGCCTCGCGGTCAATAATAACTGTCAACTGTCCGAATCGGAAATCAAACAACAAGAAAATCTGCGTCAAACTTCCCCCCAAGAATATAACATTTTATTGCAGAAATATGCTGAACAATTGCGCTTTTGTCGTTCCCGACACTGGTTACAGGAACAGGCGATCTGGTTACGTCTCTACTCCTGTGATACCCGTCCCGGATCGATAGAAAGTATCCTCGATCGCATCGTGGCCAAAGGTTATAATACAGTTTATCTGGAAGTTTTTGCCGATGGTCAAGTCTTATTACCTCCTAACAATAATCCCACCGTTTGGGATAGCGTCATTAAAAATCCGGGTGCGGGAAATGTGGATTTATTAGCACAGGCGATCGAACAGGGACATAAACGCGGTTTAAAGGTTTATGCTTGGTTATTTAGCCTCAATTTTGGCTATGCTTATAGCTTAAAACCCGAGCGACAGGAGGTGTTAGCACGCAATGGTAAAGGACAGGATAGCACCTCTTTTGTCGATGATCGATCCCAAACTTTTGTCGATCCCTACAGTAATCAAGCGCGACAGGATTATTTAATTCTCCTAGAAGCCATTTTACAACGTCGTCCCGATGGAGTTTTATTTGATTATATTCGCTATCCCAGAGGAACAGGAGTCGATTCCGTGGCTGATAATGTCCAAGATTTATGGATTTTTAGTCCGGCATCCCGACAAGCTTTAATTAATCGAGGATTGAATAATAAGGGCAAATTTTTAATCGATCGCTATCTGACTCGCGGCAAAATTTCCCCCCATGATATCGTCGAAGCCGATCGCCTTTATCCCCAAGAAACCGCCCCTCTTTGGCAGGGTAGAATCCCCTTAGAAGAGGAGATGAAACAATCAGTTAAAAGTCGTTTTGATCGCCTCAAATTAGAACTTTGGTTCCTAGCGGTTGCCCATGCTGCCCAGGGTGTAATTGATTATATTAGTTATTTTTCCGCCCTAGTGGAACGTCAGGGAATTCCCGCCGGGGCAGTGTTTTTTCCCGATGGGAATCGTCTTGTGGGTAATCAAGGTTTTGATTCCCGGTTACAAGCTTGGGATAGTTTTCCCCCTTCCCTAGAATGGCATCCCATGTCCTACGCTAATTGTAACGATACTACCTGTGTGGTTAATCAGATCAAAAGAGTAGTGGCAAGCAGGGGAAATCAAACTGCTGTTATCCCAGCTTTAGCGGGTTTATGGGGACAACCCTATAACAATCGTCCCTCCTTAGAAGTGCAAATGGAAGCGATTCGCCTAGCTTTTCCCAGCATAGATAGTATCAGTCATTTTGCTTTTTCTTGGCAAGAACCACAATTCGATCGAGCCAGAAGATTTTGTCATAAGTAACCGCATTTACACCTCCACTTTCACTTCCTCTGTCTCTGTTTTTTCCTGTGGTGGGGGAACTATCAAAGGCGGCAGTTCTGGTTCGGCGGTGTTGAGAGTCGGCGTAATATCGACGTAGTTAATCACCGCCCCTAAAATTTTCACTTCCGCTTCTGTTAACTGGTCAGTTGCTTCACTCAAGAGACTAGAACGAGTTATCGCCTGGCGCGTTACCAGAATAATCCCGTCCGCTAGTTCTTCTAAGAGCAGCGCATCATTACAGCTAGACAGAGAAGGAGTATCCACAATCACCAGATCGAAACGGCCGCGAGAATCTTTGAGAATTAATTGTAATTCGCTCGATTCAATGATAGCTGCCGCTTGTTTTTGCGGACCGGGACTAGGCAAAATGGAAAGGTTTTCTATATTTGGGGCCAGCCGGATCGATTTACTTTTTGCCCCGTAGTAAAGTAGGGGTTCTCGGAAAGAATTGGGATCGGGAGTGACTCCGATTTCTTCGGACTTAGAAAGACTTCTCAGATCTCCTTCGACTAACAGAGTCCGTCGGCCCGCTAAAGCCGCGGCGATGGCCAGATTATAGGCAGTGGCGGTTTTCCCCTCTCCGCCAGTAATGCTGGTGACAACAACCACTTTCACCGTTTCGCCGCCGCCAACAAGTCGCAGGGTACTGCGTAAACGTTCGTAGTAGGGGAGATAATTGGCATTAGCATCGGCGAGAATCGGATCGATTTCCTCGCCCTCTAAATTCCGGACAATGGGCAATTGTCCCAAGAGTAGTATATCCCGACTAACCAAAGCTTCCCGCAATTCTTGGGGACTGTGCAGGCGATCATCGATCACTGCTAACAGGAGAATCGTACCCAATCCGGCTAAAGTTCCCAAACCAGCACCCACCAAGAGAATCAAGGTACGATTCTTGCGGTTAAACACCTGTTCGATCGCTTGAGCAACTGGCGGTTGGGCGACGGTGAGACTACCCACGGTTTCCGCTTCTGCAGCCTGAGCATCCACCAGAGCATTGAGAATATTCTCGTAGATACCCCGTTGAAAGGCGACGGCTTGGGTTAAACGAGCTTGCTGTAGCTGTTTATCGGGGAATTTCTCGTATTGGGAGCGTAATTGCTGTTCCTGAGTCACTAAGGATTCTAATTGTTTCATTAAACCCTCGCGCTGGGTTTGCAGGGTGACTAATTGAGCCGCTAGTTGTTGACGGGTGGCATCGAGATTACTTTGCTGACGGATGCGACTGCTGGGAAGATCGGTAAGGACACCATCTTTTCCGATCACCTCGACGGCTCTTTTTTGTAAGAGAGATTCGTTAACTTGCTGTTGTTTGCGTAATTTAACTACGGTGGGATGTTCGGGGCGTAAATCCTTCTGTAGTCGCTCCAATTGGGTTTCCGTGTCCAATATCTGCGCTCGGATACTGGCAATAATCGGGTCGGCACTAAGGGCCGAGGAGGTGTAAGCTTGATCGGGGGTTAAATCGAGTTGTTTACTCAGACTATTAATCTGTCCTTGAATACCTTGCAGTTCTAGGCGAATTTCTCGCTGTTGCTGTTGACTACTGGTGATCGCGGTGAATAAACTCCCATCTTGAATCGCCAATAAATCTGAACCCTGGGTACTAATGTAGCGATAAAACTTTTCTTCGGCTCTGGTTAAATCTTTTTGGACTTCGTTAAGTCGGACACTGAGAGCTTCTATGCGGGCCCGTAACTGGGAAGTATTCAGCCAGCGACTGTATTCCACCATTTCCTTCATCAAGGTTTCGAGAATTAACTCCGCCTTGGCCTGGGAGTCGGCCGTTAACTCTAAAAGTATCTCTTGGGGTTGGTCGGTTCCTGTAGACCGATTGCTATTATTTTTTTGTCCCTCCGCTTCACCGGGGAAGGTGATTTTCAAATCTCGATCGCGAATTTTAACGATCTGTTCCTGATTAAATTGCAATTTTTTGGCGGCATTGAGCAATACCCGGGGAGATAGCAGTAAATCGCGGTCAATAGCCCGCCCTTGTTCTTGCAGTTGGGTTCCTGTACTGGTAAAAGCTGGCGGCGGCACCCGGTAGGCCAATTGTCCCACCGCCCGATAAAAGGTGGGGGGTTTCTCAGGATCGGGTAGGAGAGCAAAGATCACAGAACCGCCTAAACAGACGAGGAAGACGAATATTCCCACAAATTTGTTCTGATCTAGCGAGATGAGAAATCGTTTAACAATTGGTAGAGCCATAGCTTTTTAATATATTCCCAGATTCTTTACATTTTAGCGGTCAAGAGTGATTCTCGCCCTTGAAATCCTAGCTGATGAAGTTGTGTTAAGGAGTGAAGGGAGCAAGTTGCCCCTCAATTATTGGAAGTTATTGAATTGATTGCCAAAGTCGAGAATTGTATTGGTAAAACTGGAAATATCCCGAATGGGTTGGGTAATAATATTAAAAGCGGCGAAAATTTCCCCTAATAGGGTGCGGGTGACAATAATTACGTCTTGATCTTCTAGGGGAACATTTTGGGATATATCTCCCCTAACTGCCGCTATCGGACTCAAAGTTTGACTAACAATTCCCCCTTTGGCACTGTCAAAACGGAGCAGGGACACTTCATTGACATTAATCCGCAGGCGATCGGAAACTGGTAAACTAGCCACCACATCGAGGAAGGTACTGCCACTGGGAATCGAAACATTTCTCAGGGAAATTCCCGAAGGAAGTGAGGGAGCTAAAACCCTGATGGTGATATTCTGCTGGGCGAGGGTGGTTCTAGCCACCAGTGTGCGATTATATCCCGTTTCTTGGCCTACTTCTAGCTTGGAAACAATCACGGCATCGCCCCCTTGCAGACGCATATCTGGCAAGCGTTCCCCTTTAATTAAGGGAGTATAAAGGTCAAGTTTCTCCTCTAATACTGTACCATCGACTAAAACCCGACGGACAACGATCGAACGCAGATCGGCTCTGGGAGTGCCACCCCCCGCCGCCAAAAGTACCTGCGCTAGGGGAGTATTAGGAGCGATACTATAAAACCCCGGTCGCTGTACCTCTCCCAGAATGGTTAACTGGATGGGACGGGCAGTGGTTAAAACAGCAATCACTTCCGGTTCCTCCCGCAAGTATTTTCGCCCCAATTCGAGGCGGATTTTAGTTTGTACTTCGTCTAAAGTCAAGCCCCGCACAGGAATACGCCCTAAAATCGGCACCAGAAAATTACCATCGGGATCCACCGGCCCCGTGGAATTAAATTCGGGAAAATCGGGAACCGAGACACTAATTTGATCGCCGATATCGAGTCGATAGGTCTGAATTTGTCGGGATTGGCGATTATTGGGAGAGTAAACCGGTGGACTGTAGCCAGTAGGGGGAATCGTGTTTTCGGGAAAGGTGGGATTAGGGGGTTGGGGGGGCAAAAATTCCAACCCGGCTCCGGGTTGAGTCTGGGGTATGGACAAAGGACCCTGGGCCTTGAGTCTCTCGGAGTGAATTACCCATAAGAACCCTGTCAGACTCAACCCTGATAAGGCTATAGCCCCGGTTCTGAATAAACTAACTGGCAAAAACTTGTTGAGCATTGCTGGAATCATACAGATATATCAATTTATTTTCTGAGAGTTATCTAGTGGGAGAGGAACAAAGAAGCTATTAAGGACTAGAAAAGTGCCTTGAGCTAGTTTTTTTTAAACAGATAGTTGGGAGCAGAAAAACTACTTTTCTTTTTTGGTCTCAGGCAGAGAAGTTAATTGACTTAAGACATTTTGTTCTAAGTTACTTTGAACTTCCTTGGCGAGATTGAGAGCAAAGGGAGTGAGAGTTTGCAGTTCTTTCGTCGGTTCTAAGGGAATCACCAAGGAAACGGCTATCCAGGGTACTCTCTGTCCTTTTAATTGCGCCCATTGGTCAAGCCAATACCACACCGAGGGATCGTAATGACCACCACCTAGCCAAGCATACCATTGCACCACGGCAAAGGTGTTTTGTGTCCAGGCACGATAGAATCTAGCCGTGGCCTTTCCTCCCGACTGGGTGGGGATTAATAGCTCGGTTGTTTCCTCCTGATTCCAACGACTAATCGAAGTGATATCTGACCATTCTAATCCTGGTTGATTTTTATAGTATATCTGTGGCTTTAAAAGCACGGTGCTCCTCTTGCCTTCAGGACTTTCCACCACTTGTACCGACCATTTTCCCTCACCGATTTTTCCTTGCTGCTGGTCGATGGTTTTCAGGTCAGAGAACTTGATTCCCGATTCTTGTAGGGCCAGCATTTTCTGCATATTACTGATTCTCGGTTGATCCACCCAAGACCACTGGCCAGAAATTAAATTGGGCAGGATACCCCCTAAAATCAATAGCAGCAGCAGGCACAACAGCAGTAAATAATTACCCGGTAGCTTTTTTTTGAGTTTATCTAACACTAAAGTTACCTCGGCTGGAATTTTTTGACTAATCATCCTGGTTAACTTCCTCTTGAGCTAGGGACTTTTTCTTAACCGCCTCGCGATACTGCATGATTTGGAAGACCAAAAGGATCAGTAATAACATAAAGACCGAGTATAAATCACCCCCCCAGCTATCGTGGAGTAATTTGAAGTTTTCGTCCTGTCCTGTGCCGTGAAACCAAGCTAAAAGCGCGTTACGAATAATATTAGCCCCGACACTAATTCCAAAGGCACTGAGGAGCATAAAGCGGGTTTTACGACCGTTTTCGATAGTATCAGTCCAATGGAGCAGCAGCAGCGTGACGTAAAGACTGGTAAATAACATTTTCAGCCCCGCACAGTAGGGAGCGACTTCCACTATCCTACCTTCTACCGCTACATAGATACCGTCAACGGAGGCATCTAAGCCTGCTTGCTGGAGAATAAAACCAGCGCAAGCGGCAATAAAAACCTGTAGGGGTAGGGTATAGGGAGCAATCAGGTAGGGGATAGGATTAGGAGTTGCTAAGGCTGTTAAAAGTAGGGGAAATCCCTGTAATTTAAAACCTTCTGTTCCTTTTAACCAGAGACAGATTCCCGCTAAAATAATCGGAAAAGACATACTAACCCAAAGGGAGGAACCGAGGAGATAAAAAATCGCTCCTAGGGTTAACAAAAACGCTCCGAGGGGGTGGGAGCGATCTTCGAGGCGTTGCCATTTTTTGCGATTCTGCCAGACAATATAGGCGGCGTAGGGAAGGCCAATCAAGCCGTGGCTAAAGTATTCGTGTTCGATGCTGATCGATTTATTCAGCCAACCATCGTACCAGTGAAAGATCACCGGACCATAGATAACCGCCAAGAAACCGATAATCAGCCAAGATTGCCGATTTTTGTGGGAGACGGGGGACAAGGAAGGACTAACACCCATAGGACGGAGCGATTTAGTGACAAATTCTGAATTTATGTTACCCGATGATCGCAGTGATCTGTTCAACAACGATGTCAATCTGCTCCTCGCTGATGCCGGGGTACATGGGGAGAGAGACAATTTCTTTACAGAGAGTCTCTGCATTAGGAAAGTCTCCCTGTTGATAACCCAGGTAGCGATAGGCCGGTTGCAGATGACAAGGAATCGGATAATGAATGCCGGTTTGAATACCGACGGCAGTTAATTTTTCTTGTAGTTGTTGGCGATCAACGGGACAATGGGGGAGAATGCGAATAACGTAGAGATGATAGACATGACCAGTCTCGGTTTCGTCTCGTACGGGTAAAATGCCTTTATCGGCTAAAGGAGCCAAAAGCCTGTCGTATTGTCTTGCCGCTCGATGACGGGAGCGATTCCAGCTTTCCAGATGGGGTAATTTAATGTTTAAAATGGCGGCTTGTATGCTATCCAAACGGCTATTAGTGCCGATATCGGTGTGGAAATACTTGCTCGGTGCGCCATAATTTCTTAAACTGCGGGCTTTTTGGCTAATTTCGGGATCATTGCTCACTAACATTCCGCCATTGCCAAAAGCACCCAAATTTTTACTGGGATAAAAACTAAACCCGGCCGCTACACCGACACTGCCGGCGCGATAACCTTCTCTACTGGCTAAATGGGCCTGGGCCGCATCTTCAAAGATAATCAGATTATAGCTGCGGGCAAAATCCTCTAATTGTTGGGGTGATACCATCTGTCCGTACAGGTGTACGGGTAGAATGGCGCGGGTGTTGGGGGTAATTCTTTGAGCAGCCGCCGCGAGGTCAATTAGGGCCGTATCGAGGTGACAATCAACTAAAATCGGTTTGGCCCCCGCTTGCACAACACCCATAAGGGTAGCGACAAAGGTATTAGCGGGGACTAGCACTTCATCCCCAGCACCGATGCCGTAAGCTTGTAAAGCCAGGGTAAGAGCAGCAGTGCCAGAAGCTACTCCCACAGCATACTCGACTCCGCAAGCTTGGGCAAAGGCGGTTTCAAATTCGGCTAAAGCTTGGCCTAAAACAAAATCTCCCCGGTCGATAACTGTTTGGATTGCCTCGGTAATTTTTGCTTGTAGGGGCTGATTTTGCCAAGTTAAATCCACAAAGGGAACTTTGATTAAACTGAAATTCATCTAGTGCTTGTTTATGGAGATATTATTAAGTGTCAACAGACTAGCATGGATTTGAGCGAGTTGGCTAGATTCCTATTCAGGGGATTTGGTCTTGACTTGGCCAAAAGAATCAAGTTGACTGCCTAGCTATTTATTTTTGCCGCCAAACTTTGAAGATAATTCCTAGGCAGAGGAGAATATAAGCAGAAGTTAATAAACCGTTCCAGTATAAAAAGCGAAAACTCAAGGTTTGGTCGCTGAAAGTAGCCCCAGTCCAGAGGAAAGTGTAAAAAAGTAGCCATCCTAGCGTTAAATTCAAGGATAAGCGACTAATTTGCCTTTCTTTTCCCTTTCCTTCCCCTCGATACCATGTCCAAGCGGAGGGAATCACCCCTAGAAAGGGAATTAGATATAACATTAATTGCAGTCGCTCTAATTTGCGATCGCCGAAAGGATCGTGATTAATCATGGTATTTGTCCGATAGAACTGGTTATTTTGACATCCTCACCGCCGTAAACGGACGGTGATTCCCAAACCTCACGATTTAGGTTTCTGCTTCTTTCCCTTGCGGGGTTTCGCACCTGCCTTAACAGATTTACTCTGTTAAGGTCTTATGGTCGCTCTACAGACTGACACCGCAAGTCCTGCGGCCAAAATATTTTTACTGGCGTTAATATCTCGGTCATGGTGCGTCCCACAGTTCGGACAATCCCATTCTCGAATATTTAACGGCA
>NZ_JADBSA010000386.1:0-4699 GCF_020246945.1 Microcystis sp. M113S1
ATACTGCTTGAGATAGAGGAAGATTTGAGTCATAAATCGCCAATAAAAATCCTCGTCTTTTTGAAATTGAACTTCGACAAAGTAAAGCGGATAATCCGGGTGGTCTGCATCGGGAATAAATACCCCATCGAGTCGGAAAGCCAATTCTTTGATTTCGATTGACTTGAATTGATAATTTTGCGCTAGATTGGGAGATTCTCCTAGCAGTTGAAAGAGAAGTTCGGGAAAGACTTGAAATAGGGTATAAAAGATTTTATCGGTTTTCATTACTCCTTCTTTGGTCGTCAAGTCAATAGTTTTTTTATGAATTTTCGTGAAGTTTTTGTTAAATTTAGATTACTCTAACTAGCTTGATGTTTGAGCGTAGCTATTCCTAATTGCAAAACCTCTAAAACCTTGCCTAAATCACCAGCTAGTAAAGCATCTCTATCTAACCATAATCCAGGGAATATCTGGGAACAAATTATCCCTTCTGAGTTCGGTTCAAGTTTAATATATTCTTCATTGGTTAATCTAAACCAATCAAATTCTCCATCTTCGACTCGCCAGACTAAATATTCTTGCACTTGGTTACGGCGATAAACATTGAGTTTTTGATGTAAGTCAAGGGAGACGGTACTCGCTGCAATTTCGACGATTAACTCTGGCGCACCTTCGACATAACCATCCTCACTAATCGTTGATTGTCCACCATGCTCAAATTCACGACGAGTAAGCTTGTCCCCATTTTCTAGGCGTGGAATGGTTAATTGAGGAGAAATTGTTGCAGTAGCTATCATCTTGGTATTTCCTGTCGTCAAAAAATGGGTAATTCTAAAGTAAATCTGGGTAAAACGTCCTCCCCAGATAAGGTGGTTGGTAATGAGACGATTTCTACTTCCTGATTTTGGCGATAGATGGCTACCTGTTGACTAATGGGATCAATTAACCAACCGAGTCTTAAGCCACTATCAAGATATTCCTCCATTTTTTCTTGGAGTTGACTTAAAGAATCAGTACGCAACCTTAATTCTATCACAAAATCAGGACAAACTGTTAATAGCACCAATTGGGGGCATAATGATTAATTCGCCTTCGGCAGTTTGTTCAATTCGCCAATCGTCGTTACTATGGCAAAGTTGATAAAATTGCTCATCGCTTAAATTGACGGATTTTAAGTTTAAGGTAATGGTTTCTGCGGTAATCATGGGGGTTAATTTGCCTAATTAAATACTTGAGAAACTTTTATATTTAGTTGATTAAATATAGATGATTTTACTAAGTCATCATTGCTAAAATTACCTATTTCTGTATAAGTATTTCCTCTTAATTCTAAGACTAAAATGGTTTGAGTTTGGGGATCAACTATCCAGTATTCAGGAATACCACAATCTTGATATTGGATTCTTTTGGCTATGTAATCTCTTTCTCTTTGAATTTCACCAAGGCTAACTACTTCAATAACTAATAAAGGGGGTGACATGGAAAGAAGAATAGTATTTCTTTTTGAGAGTAGTTTAATATGTTCTTCTCGAATAATTGTTAAGTCAGGATAACGGTTTTTAGGTTCTCCTCTGACTTCTAATTCTAAACCATGTCCTCTGATTCTATCAGTTCCTAGCATTAAGGCAAATACCAAGAAAAGACGATTGGCAATTTGGTAGTTAAGTCCTGATTCTGGTGGCATTTCTATCAATTCGCCGTTAAATAATTCATATAATCCCTCTGAATTATCCTCATATTGTAGATATTCAGCGAAGGTTTCAAATCGAGGTTTAGTTATTAACATCAATTTTACTCCATCTTGAATGATTTGTAATAATAAAGCCGAATATTGTCAATCTTCGTTTTCTCTAATTCTTTTTGAGTAGTACCTACCCACATACTAAGAACTGTTAGTTTGCTAAAGTCAAAGTTATGTCCTAAAAATTTCTGTAATAAGGAATAATCTAATTGAACACCAACTCGGTTTTCAACTTGCCGAAAAAAAGCTAAAGATTGAGTTAGACATTTTTGCCATTCTTGGGACTGATCTTTAAAAAAGAGCATAAACCGTGAGGCAATGAGTTTATCTAATTCTATCTTACAGGAGGCTTCAATATTACAATCGCCTTCAACTTCCATAACAAAATCTTCAAACAGCCGCAGAGTATAAATCGGCTCAACATCAAAAGCTTGTTGATGATTACGGACAAATTGTATTCTTTGCTCTTTGAGGGAGTTTTTTTGAATCTCAGCAACTATCATAATTTCAAGTGTTAGATTAAAGATGAAAAGTCGGGGATTTATGTAAATCTTTGATTTTGATTCTCAGAGTTTAAGAAAATCCCCGACTTTTTTAATCATTTCGCCGATTCAAGTCTGAAGTGCATCACCTGAAAAGCTTGACAGAGGAAAGCTCATCAGTTAAAGTCGGATATTGATCAAAACAAACAGACAAACTAATGAACTACTCACATCTTAGCATAGACCAGCGTAATCATCTTTATCAACTACAACAAGAACAGAAATTATCTCAAAGAGAACTAGCCAAGTTGATTGGATGTTCACAAAGCACAATATGTCGAGAATTACAAAGAAATAAAACAGAGCAAGGATGGTACTTACCAGATAGGGCTCAAATCTTAACAGATACAAGAAGGAAAGAATCCAAAACGACATTTAATAATGTAACAGAATGGACAATAAAAGAGATAAAGACAAGATTAAAAAACTATCACAGTCCAGAACAAATAGCGGGTCGTTTAAAGACAGAAGGAGAAGAGTGGGTAAGTCATGAAACCATCTATCAAATGATTTATCAAAATTATCAAGGGCTGGGAAAATATCAAGAATATTTAAGGCAAGGAAGAAAGAAAAGGAAGAAAAGAGGAAGCCTGAAAGGTAAGCGTGGAGGGATTCCCAATCGAGTAGGTATCGAACAAAGACCAACGATAGCAGCAGAGAAAAAAGAAATAGGACATTGGGAAAGCGATACAATAATCGGAGGAAATCATTTAGGAGTTTTAGTAACTCATGTAGATAAAGCCTCAAAGTTTCTAGTAGCAGGACTAGGAAAAAATAAAACATCAAAACAGATGAATGAAGTAACGGAGGAACTCTTTAAACCTATGGACAAAGAAAAGATAAAAACCTTTACTTGTGACAATGGGAAAGAATTCAGTGGTCACGAAGAATTGAGTAAAGTGTTATCAGCATCGTTCTATTTTGCTACTCCTTATCACTCATGGGAAAGAGGATTAAATGAACATACAAATGGTTTACTAAGACAATTTTTTCCGAAAGGAACAAACTTTAAAATAGTCAAGCCGGAAGAAGTTCAAAAAGCTGTAGAATTAATTAATCATCGTCCTCGAAAATGTCTTGACTATCGAACCCCTTTTGAGGTATTCTATGAATTATCATCAGACATTGATGCACTTCATTTTTGAATTGGCGTTTCGCTCAAAAGCTTCTCCCGCGTGCCAGGTAACAGAAAGCCCTGAATTAACAAGGATTGTGCGTCAATTACAAGGGAGCAACCGTGCGCCTTGGCAAGCAGAAAAAGACTTTTGACATGATTTGAAGTTCGATGCTTGAATCGGGAGGATTACTCCGCGTCGTCTCCCGCAAAAGGATACCGCGAATCCCGCGCATCCCATTCCAGGGGGGCGATCGCATTGCCATCACGAGAGACGGTAGCGGCATTTTCCCGTTGGACGGGAGCAGAGTTACGAGGTGTCAGTTTCTTGGTTTTCATGGGGTAAAATCCTCCAGTAAGTTTACTGTTAATAGTTTTGATCTAAGTCCCAATAATGTCAAATAATGTCAATTGTTTCTAGGTCAATTTTTGTTAAGAAAGAGTAAAGTTTGCGAATCACACTTTCTCCCTTATTCCCGCGTGCCAGGTAACAGAAAACCCAGAATTAACAAGGATTGTATGTCAATTCGTTGAGGCAAACCGCGCACCCTGGCAAGCAGAAAAAGACTTTTGATATGATTTGAAGTTCGATGCTCGAATCGGGAGGATTACTCTGCGTCGTCTCCCGCAAAAGGATTACTATAATAATCCCCAATTCCGCGCTTGCCCTGAGGTGCGATCGCATTGCCATCACGAGAGACGGTAGCGGCATTTTCCCGTTGGACAGGAGCAGCATTGCGGGGTGTCAGTTTCTTGGTTTTCATGGTGGAATTTCCTCCAATCAGTTGGTTTTTCACAGTCTGGCAAAACTGCCAATCCAAGTCAACAGTTTCTAGGTCAATTTTTGTTAAGAAAGAGTCAAGTTTGCGAATCACATTTCTCCCTTAATAAAACAGCTACCCCCCCCTACAGGGGGGAAGATCAAGAAGATTTTTTTTTAGGGAAGGGGTGTCTTGAATTAGTCAACAAAAATCCTCCTCATTGCTGAAAACCGTTGAGACAAGAAGCTTAAGCCCCTTGTCCATACCCAATTTAAATGCACAACAGCTTACCAAATTACTGAAGAATAGAAATTAGCTATTTTTTGATCTGCGGTAATAATAGGAGCTTGATTTTTTTGGGCAATTGCCACAACCACTCTATCTGCTGGATCTCGATGTTCCCATTGTAACTTAACACTTTCGGCTCTTCGGTTTGTGTTATGCAATGGACGGGGGTTATAAGGGATGTAACCCTTATATAGAAAGGCATTTAGCGATTTTTGTCAATTGTTTTTGATCTAGAGCGAACTAATCAATTAAATCTCTTGCCAGATAAGGA
>NZ_JADBSA010000387.1:0-10366 GCF_020246945.1 Microcystis sp. M113S1
ACATAGTAAAGTTGGCTGAAATTCGGGAATATTAGAGGTGACAGCTGCTAGGTTATTTAAACCTAAATCAACAAAAGCATATCTTTCTCCCTCCTGACTTGCTGGGGATGGTTGTTCATAAACAATCTCTAGACAATAAGCGCCCGTTTTAGGAATAATTCTCACCTCTAAGACTTCTTTTAAATTGGTTTTAAACTCTAAATTAGTTCCTGAAAGTTTGATTAAACCCTGCTTCAAGGCTTTTTTAGAGATGGCTTGATAGTTATAAGTTAAAATGTTTCTACCTTTTTTCTTATCTTTATAGCGTGGTAATTTCGGCTCTCCTGTAAATTTATTCGGCGATTTTTTGAATTGTTCTTCTGCTTTTTGAGAGGATTTAAAAGTTTTTTCTACTTGCTTTAATACTAACTGACTTACTTTAGCTGGTAACGCTTGATAATCTGCGCTTGTTTTCAAAGCATGGTGTAACTCAGTCATGGTTAGAAATGGCTGATGTGAAAAGAAAGCTTGACGGTTTAAATAGGGTTTGCGGCAAAAAGTTTTTCGGTGGTGGTAGGGTGTGGGGTGTGGGGTGTGGGGTGTGGGGTTTTACCCATTTTCACCTGGTCAATTACCTAATTTTCAGGGAAAAAGTCCCGGAATTTTCCCCTCAATCACTCCAATGGTCGGCACTTTTTGAGGTCAAAAAAGTCTAAAAGCCTTATCCAACAAGGTTTTTAGATTTATTCAGCCAACCCTAAATAGACAGCACAATTATAAAGATTCTTTGATAAAAATGCCAACTTATCAAATGCTAAAAATTCATTTTTATTAAATTTGATTAGATGTCTTTGAACTAACTTCAGGCTCTTCCTCCAAGCACTTAATTAAACATTCCGTTTTTCTTTTTCTTCGTCTTATTGAATACAGTCGCGCGCAAAATGAAGTGATTATGCTGACAAAATCTTGCATCAAATCATCTTTTCTTTCCTCGGCTAAATTGACTACTTCTATGTCTCGGTTTGTTTGGGCTAAAAGAACTTTTAAATAATTGAACCCTACTCTACTCAATCGGTCTTTATGTTCTACGACAATTAAGTTATAATCATTTTGTTCTAGAAGTTTTAATAATAGCTTTCTGTGGTCATTAACCCCACTTCCCACTTCTTTAACTACTCTGACAATTTGATAGCCTTTCGCAGTACAATAAGCCTCTAATCTTTTCGCCTGAGTCTCCAAGTTAGATTTATTTTCTGAACTAGAAACTCTTGCATAAATAGCAACTTTATTTTCACGCACTGAACGGTCATCTTCAAAGATAATAATTGTTCCTGTGGGAAGACGTTCTCCTTGTAACTGCCCTCGATTCCACATCCTCCAAGCAGTGTCATAACTGATCCCCTTTTTCTTGGCATAATCTGATAGTTTCATTTGAACTGTAAGGTAAACTTGCACTAACCACATTAGCAGTTGTTTGCTATTATTTGCATATATTTTCTACAAAACTTTACAATACTCTTTCTCGCCTTTCAGAAATCCTCTAGAATAAGATTCTATAGACTTCTAAATAACCACAATGACCGATGATGCCATCCCTAGTCTAAATTTAGCGATCTCTAGTTTAGCCACGAGTAATCATTTCGCCCGTTGGGTGACGAAAGCACCCCTACCGGGGGGATATGTGCATCATGACTGTGAATGGACCGAGAGTCTAACCACGGAATGGATGGCATGGCAGGAAATGTTCTGTCTGCAAAAAATGCCGACCTTGCCGATGTTAGAGCAATTAGAAGCAAATTCTCGACCCAAACTGACTCTTTCGGGAGAAGGCGGCAGTTATGGCGGTCAATTAATGCAGAAACTAGGTATTAGTCTCTGGCAATGGTTATTTCAAGCATCAATTAGTCAAAGTTTCGCCCAAAGTCAGGGAATCGCCCTCGGCAAAAATCAGCCCCTGCGAATTCGCTTGGAATGTCGCAATCCCCATTTAATTCTGCTGCCCTGGGAAATTATGCAGCAAGCAGGTAAACAGGCCATATCTCTGCATCCGAATATACTCTTTAGCCGCACCACCAGCGATGTGGATCCACTGCCACCGATAAAATCGAGTAATAGTCTCAATATTCTCTTAGTTATCGGCGAAAAACAGATTAAAACCGCGGCTAGTTCCCTCAACTTCACCGCCATTAATACGGGTGAAGAAACTAATTCCGACCAGGCACTGGAATCCGAGGCCGCCAATCTCATCCAGGCTATCTCCCCTGGGGGCAGTAGTTCCCTCCAGAATTGGGGAGTGAAAGTCAAAGTCGATACCTTAATTCGACCGCAGGCCGAAGAACTGACCAGGGCCTTGGATACGGGTAAATATCAAGCTTTTTTCTACGCCGGTCACGGAATGGCCGCCCCCAATGGCGGTTCCCTATTTCTGCGGACGGGGGAACAGCTAAATGGGACGGAGTTAGCCCAAGCTTTGGTGAGAAATCAGGTTATTTTAACCGTTTTTAATGCTTGCTGGGGTGCTTATCCCGCTAAATCAGGTCAGGAGATGATCCCCCGCAGCAGTCTGGCGGAAGTCTTGATTCACCATGGCGTTCCCGCAGTTTTGGCTATGCGAGATGCGATCGCTGATCGAGAGGCCTTGAGTTTTATCGAAGTTTTTACCCGCACCCTCTTCGGGTTCAAAGACAAAGAAGCGCAGATGTCCAAGTTGTTTCCCGGTCCGAGAGTCCCTATTGATCAGGCCGTTCGTATCGCCAGGCAGCAGTTATTAACCCTCTACAAGTACAATCAACCCGCTTGGACTTTGCCGATTCTCTATATGCACCCGGAATTCGACGGGCAATTGCTGCAAACCCTTGATGAGACTCAATCACCGACGGTTATGCCCAATGTCTCCGGAACCATGCCCGCCGCTTTCTTATACTATCTCGATCGTCCCGAAAGAAAATGGTCAATCCGTGGTGGTGGCATGAATATAGGACGGGACATGGAAAATGATCTACAGATTACTGAAAAATGGGTTAGTAAAAACCATTGTCGGATAATTTGCCGTAAAAAACCCGATCATCCAGACTATCAATACTTTCTCGAAGATTTCTCCCGTTTTGGTACTTTTATCTATCAAGATGGCCACTGGAAACAGGTACATAACCAAGAAGTTCCCCTAGAGTCCGGTTTACAGATTCGCTTCGGCAGTTACCAAGGCCAAATCCTCGCATTTGTGGTCGAATAATTAGGGTTGGCTGAAAAAGTTTTTCGGTGGGGGTTGGGGGTTGGGGGTTGGGGTGTGGGGTGTGGGGTGTGGGGTGATGGGGTGATGGGGTGATGGGGGAGTGGGAATTATGAATTATGAATTATGAATTATGAATTATGAAGTGGGAAGGTGGGGAAGTGGGGAAATTGAACTAAAACCCTAAAACCCCAAAACCCCAAAACCTGTCTCCTGTCTCCTGACGACCGGCTCCTGTCTCCTGCCTTCGTTAACTAACTTTTTGCTTCCTCTTTAAGCGTATAAATTGGTTTAAACCAACCTTTCCGCCAGAAGTAGAAAATCAAGCCTCCCGCTACGCCTAACATGACTAACCAGACCATGAAATAACTCCATTCTCCTTTTAATTCTGGCATATTCTCGAAGTTCATGCCATAGACACCAACGATAAAAGTTAAGGGAATAAAAATCGTCGAAATTACGGTTAAAAACTTCATAATTTCGTTTAATTTATTGCCCATAGTGGACATATAAACATCCATCAAACTCGCCGCTAATTCTCGATAAGCTTCGATAATTTCCAGAATTTGAATGACGTGGTCGTAGGAATCCCGAAAATAAATTTGTACTTCATCGCTGACTATACCATGATGGTCACGCATCAGTAAATTTAGGACATTTCGCATCGGCCAAATTAAGCGACGCAGTGCCAATAATTCCCGACGGACATCATAGATTTCCTGCATTGTATCTCGATCGGGATTACTAATAATCACATCTTCCAACGCTTCAATCCGATCTTCGTAGTGTTCTACCACGGGAAAATAACCATCGATAATCGTATCTAATAATAAATAGGTTAAATAATCCGCCCCCGATTTCCGTACTCGTCCCTGGGAAGTGCGAATTCGATCTCTGACTATCTCAAAACAGTCCTGTAATTCCTCCTCTTGAAAACTTAAAAGATAGCGTTTTCCCAAGACAAAACTCACCTGTTCCGTATCAAAACCGCTTTCATCTTCTTTCAGTCGCACCATGTGAGAAATCACTAACAATTGATTGTTATAATCTTCTAACTTGGGTCGCTGGGGTACATTGACTACATCTTCTAATAACAAAGGATGCAGATTAAAAATTTCCCCTACTTGTTTTAAAACCGTCTCACTCCCTAACCCTTGAATATCCATCCAAGACACGGTATTTGTGCCAATATAGGGGGCGCAAGCATTGGGGGTAATATCCACCTTGCGAATGGCGTTATCTTCATCGTAGTCGATTAAAATAATCCGCGAGGGTTTGGCATCTGGTTCAATAATTAATGTCCCCGGTTCACTCCCCGGTTCATCATAAAAATAATCGAAGTAGTCTTCTTCCTCGTCTCCATCGGTATCGGGACGATTGTTGACGAATATATCGGGTTGTAGTTGGGTCATAAGCTTACAACAATCTGGCTAATTTGGGCAATAAGAAAACAGAAAAGTTGAAAAATTTAATTTGCCTAAAGTTACTATCTATCGCCATGAGATTACAGTAAACTGAAAATTGTTTACTGATTTATTCCCTCCTGATAATTATCAACGATGAGATTAATCGGGAGAATTAGCAATATTGACGGCCAAAATTTATGGAATCCGCCTATTTTATTCCCCGTCTAGTTATCCCCGTCGGTGATCCCGCCGGAATCGGCCCTGAAGTGGTGTTAAAAGCGATCGCCGATTCCTCAATCTCGTCCAGTTGTCAGATTACTCTAATCGGCACAAGAACGCTTCTCGAAAAAGCCTATCACGATCCCCATCTCCTCGATCGCTTTTCTCTGATCGATTTGCCCTACAACCGGTCAAAAATCGTTTTCGGGCGTGGGGATGCCCATAGTGGTGAAATTAGCTTTCTTTACCTGCAAGAAGCCATAAAACGCACCCTCAAGGGCGAATTTGACGGTATTGTCACCGGTCCGATCGCTAAATCCTCTTGGCAGTTGGCCGGTTATGATTTCCCCGGTCAAACGGAGGTTTTGGCTACCATGGCGGGAATTAACCGTTATGGGATGCTATTCGTCGCTAAATCCCCTCACACCGGCTACGACTTACGGACTCTCCTCGCCACTACCCACATCCCCCTGCGAGAAGTTCCCGATGCCCTGAACCCCGATCTGATGACCCGAAAACTAGATCTATTGATCGAGTCTTTAAAGCTAGATTTCGGCATCGATCGCCCAAAAATCGCCATATCTGGCCTTAATCCCCACAGTGGCGAAGCGGGAAAGCTGGGAAGGGAAGAAAAGGACTGGTTACAGCCTTGGTTGGAGTCAATGGGGCAGCAATACCCGCAAACCCAATTAATCGGCCTTGTCCCCCCCGATACGCTTTGGGTGGAACCGGGGCGCGCTTGGTTTAGCGGTGCAGGGCAACCCGCCGACGCATATCTGGCATTATACCACGATCAGGGCTTAATTCCCGTGAAATTAATGGCTTTTGACTGTGCTGTTAATACTACCATCGGTTTACCTTTTGTTCGCACCTCTCCAGACCACGGGACGGCTTTTGATATCGCCGGTCTTGGTATCGCTAGGGCCCAGAGTATGCAAGCGGCAATCCAATTAGCGATCGAATTATGTCAGCAGCGCCGTATTGATCGGTGTTAGGGGTTGGGGGTTGGGGGTTGGGGTGTGGGGTGTGGGGGTGTGGGGGTTGGGGGTGTGGGGTGTAGGGGTTGGGGTGTAGGGAAGGAAACCTCTTTCATCTCTGGTGGTGAAAATTTTTTCATCGAGACTGACTCCTAATCCCGATTACCAAATTGGTGTGAGCAGCGGGACAACCGGAGAACTAAACTAGAGATATAGCCCTCGATAGGAGACAATTGGGATATGGGTATCGCTTCAGTCAACCCTGCCACCGGAGAAATTCTCAAGACTTTTAACCCTCTAACCTCGGAGGAATTGGCGGCGAAATTGGCCCTAGCTGACGCGACTTTTCAGCAGTATCGCCGCACCCCCATCAGTGAACGGGGACAGTGGTTACGGCAAGCGGCAGATATTTTGGAACGGGATCAGGTGACATTCGCTAAAACCATGACTTTAGAGATGGGGAAACCAATCAAATCAGCGATCGCAGAAGTCCTCAAATGTGCCTTGGTTTGTCGTTTTTATGCCGATCATGCCGCCGGTTATCTGGAAGATGTGCTGATTGCCACCGATGCTAGTCGCAGTTTTGTCCGTTATCAACCGTTAGGGGTAATTTTAGCGGTTATGCCCTGGAATTTCCCTTTATGGCAAGTATTTCGCTTTGCTGCCCCCGCTTTAATGGCGGGAAATGTCGGCCTACTCAAACACGCTTCTAATGTCCCCCAATCAGCTTTAGCGGTGGAAAGAATTTTATTAGAAGCCGGTTTTCCCGAAGGCGCTTTTCAAACTCTTTTGATCGGGGCCGATCGCGTTAGTGATTTAATTAACGATGAACGGGTAAAAGCCGCCACTTTAACCGGTAGTGAACCAGCAGGGATGAGTTTAGCAGCCGCCGCAGGAAAACAGATCAAAAAGGTGGTTTTGGAGTTGGGAGGTAGTGATCCTTTTATCGTTTTAGATACTGCCGATATCGAGGCGGCAGCGGCTACGGCAGTGACGGCGCGATTGTTAAATAATGGTCAGACTTGTATCGCCGCTAAACGGTTTATTGTTATGGAAACTGTCGCCGATCAATTTGAACAGTTATTAGTGGCTAAATTCCAAGCTTTAAGAGTGGGTGATCCCCTCGATGAAACTGTTGATATCGGTCCTTTGGCCACGGTATCGATCGTCTCGGAAATTGCCGCTCAAGTGGAAAAAACTGTCGCTATGGGTGGTAAAGTCCTTGTGGGAGGTCAACGTTTAGAGGGAAAAGGTAACTTCTATCTGCCCACGATTTTAACCGATATTCCTGCTGGTTCTCCGGGGGAAAAAGAGGAATTTTTTGGACCGGTGGCTTTACTATTTCGAGTCAAAAATATCGAGAAAGCGATCACTTTAGCTAATGATAGTCCCTTTGGTTTAGGTTCTAGCGCTTGGACGAATAACCCCGAAGAAATTGAGCGTTTAATTACCGAAATTGAGGCCGGTTGTGTGTTTATTAACGGTATGGTTAAATCCGATCCTCGCTTACCCTTTGGGGGTATTAAACGTTCCGGTTTTGGACGGGAATTAAGTGTCGAAGGTATTCGCGAATTTGTTAATGTTAAAACTGTTTGGATTAAGTAAATAAATTCAGTTATCAGTAGGGTGGGTTACAACGCGTAACCCACCCCCATAACCAATTAAAAATATGCCGCGCATTTTTGATAATATTGAGTCCCATTTATTGCCAATTTTACAGGAAAGTTTATTAGCAGCCCAACGCGCTGATTTTTGCGTGGGTTATTTTAATTTGCGCGGTTGGCAGTCCATAGACACCTATATTGATCACTTTCTCGGTGGTGATTTGTCCTGTTGTCGTCTCCTGATTGGTATGCAGAAAGCACCCCAGGAATTACTACAGCAATCCCTGTCTTTATTGCCTAGATCAAATGGTATAGATAAGGCAACTTCCGCTCGTTTAAAAAAACAAATTGTTCAGGATTTTTGCCAGCAATTAACTTGGGGGAATCCTAGCAATCGCGATCAGGCAGCTTTGCAACGTTTGGGTCAACAAATCCAAGCGGGTAAGCTAGTAATTCGCCTATTTTTGCGCTATAATCTCCATGCTAAATTATACCTTATTCATCGAGATGATGTCAATAATCCAACGGTGGGATTTTTAGGTAGCAGTAATCTAACTTTTGCGGGATTACAACAGCAGGGAGAATTAAATATTGATGTCCTTGACCACGATGCTTGTGCCAAATTACAAAAGTGGTTTAATGATCGTTGGTCAGATACTTGGTCTTTAGATATTTCTGCGGATATTGTCGAGGTGATTAACCAAAGTTGGGCGCGGGAAAGTCTGATTTCTCCCTATCATATCTATTTAAAAATAGCTTACCATCTTTCCTTTGAAGCCAGGGCAGGTTTAGCAGAATACAAAATTCCCCGACAGTTTGACCAAGACTTACTAGATTTTCAGAAATCGGCCATTAAAATTGCCGCTCGTTATGTGCAAAGACGCGGTGGGGTCTTAATTGGCGACGTGGTGGGGTTAGGAAAAACGCGCATCGCTTCCATTCTAGCATATATTTTGCAAGAAGACTACGATTTAGAAATCTTAATTATTTGTCCGAAAAACCTCCTAACTATGTGGGAGGATTACAGCCATAAATATAAATTAAGAGCGAAAATTATCCCCTTAAGTCAGGTGATGCAGGAATTACCCAATCTGCGGCGCTATCGGGTAGTAATTATCGATGAAAGTCATAACCTGCGTAATCGGGAGGGTAAACGTTACCGGGTGATACAGGAGTACATTAACACCAATGAAAGTCGCTGTATTCTCTTGACTGCGACTCCCTACAATAAAAACTATCTTGACCTGTCCAATCAACTGCGTTTATTCATTCAAGAGGACAGTAATCTCGGAATTCGTCCCGAAAGACTACTGGAATCTCTGGGAGGAGAAATCGAATTTAATCGCAGACACCAATCTCCGGTTAGGTCCCTAGCTGCCTTTGAAAAAAGTGACTCTCCCGACGACTGGAGAGACTTAATGCGTCTCTATATGATTAGACGGACTCGCGGTTTTATCAAAAATAATTATGCTACAGAAGACGAACAGGGTCGCAAGTATCTAAAATTTGCCGATGGGTCGAGGGTATATCTTCCCCAACGACAACTAAAGACGATAACGTTTGACCTACAAGACTCGGTTTATGCGCGTTTATATTCGGAAGCAGTGGTGATAACTCTCAACGGATTGAAGTTACCCCGTTACGGATTGGGAAATTATCTAATTAAAGGATGTAAAGGGACAGGAGAGGAGGAAACTATCTTAAAAAGTCTCTCCCGCGCGGGTAAAAGATTAATGGGATTTTGTCGGACGAATTTATTTAAACGTTTGGAGAGTGGGGGGTATGCTTTCCTACAATCCCTTGACCGTCATATTCTCCGCAACTATATTTTCCTTCATGCCATGGCCAATAATTTACCCCTTCCCATCGGGAGTCAGGATCTAGCTTTGTTAGACACTCGTTATCTGGATGAGGATTTAGTCACTCAGGGAGAAGATGAAAGTATAGAAACCGAGGACACTGGGGGGATAACCGGGTTAGAAAAAGAGTATCAAAAAAGAGCCGAACAAGTGTATCAAAAGTATGTCAGTGATTATCGCAAGCGCTTTCAGTGGATTAAAACCGAGGTCTTTAAACCCGCATTGAAAAAAGACTTACAATCCGATGCCTTGGCTTTAATAGCATTATTGCAGACCTGTGGGACTTGGCAGCCAAAGACCGACGAAAAACTAGAGAAGTTATGGCAGCTGTTACAGGAAAATCATCCTCAAGAGAAGGTGTTAATTTTTAGTCAATTTGCAGACACGGTGACTTATTTAGTTACTCAGTTGCGAAATCGGGGAGTGGATAAGATTGCGGGAGTGACGGGAAACTCTCCTAATCCTGCGGAAATTGTCCATCGTTTTAGTCCCCGCAGCAATTCTCAGCAAGTGGAGGAAGAAATACGAGTCCTAGTCGCGACGGATATCCTCAGTGAAGGGTTAAATTTACAGGATTGTGCCATTATCGTTAATTATGACTTGCCCTGGGCAATTATTCGCCTCATTCAACGGGCCGGAAGGGTAGATAGAATCGGTCAAAAAGCAAGTCAGGTTCTCTGTTATTCCTTTTTACCTGCGGAGGGAGTGGAGAGAATTATTAAACTACGGACGAGACTATCTCAAAGACTGCGAGAGAATGCGGAAGTGGTGGGGACCGATGAGATATTTTTTGAGGAGGAGATGGATAACCAGACTTTATTAGATCTGTATCATGAAAAATCTGAGGTTATCGAAAATTTGGGTTAAAACCCCGTCGTTTTACGACGGCTTTTCTTGATCTTTAATAGAGCATCTGAGAACTTCCAGGGTTGCACCTATCAGTTATCAGTTATCAGTTATCAGTTATCAGTTATCAGTGGGTAAGTCATCAGTTATCAGATGTGAGTTTTTAAGTGTGCAGTATTAAATAGAAGTTTCCTCCTGTCTTTTTAATGTTTACTGTTTACTGATCCCTGATTATAGAGTGTCTTTC
>NZ_JADBSA010000388.1:0-2614 GCF_020246945.1 Microcystis sp. M113S1
ATAGATTTGTTTGTCTTTGAACTTAAAAGCTGACTTAGTAAATTCGGCACTTCCTCCCTGATGTTTTTTCTTAAAGTTAGGATACTTAGTACGACCAGCAAAGAAGTTAGTGAAAGCTGTTTGTAGGTGTCTTAACCCTTATGGTAAAGGTACACAACTAACTTCGTTTAAAAAGTCTAATTCTTCTTGCTTTTTCCACTCGGTTAGCATTGAAGAAGTTTCAGCATATCCTACTCTTTCTTGTCTTTCGTACCATGCTTGTGTTCTGAGATGGAGTGCCTTATTGTAAACTAATCTTACACAGCCCAAAGTGCGCCGCAATAGCGACTCTTGTTCGGGTATGGGGTAAAATCATCGGTAAGAATAGGCTTTCTCCATATTTCACATTCTGGCATATATTTTGTAAATGCGCTAGTATTTAACAGTAAAGCCGCCGTAGAACGGCGGGGTTTCAGACCTAAATTTTCGATGAAAGAACACGATGTCGTTATAGTGGGCGGTGGGTTAGCAGGATGCCGCGCCGCCTTAGAAATCAAACGCCTCAACCCGACTATCGATGTTGCTGTCGTTGCCAAAACCCACCCAATTCGTTCCCACTCCGTCGCTGCCCAGGGGGGTATCGCCGCCGCCCTGCAAAACGTTGACCCCAAAGATAATCCCAAGGCTCACGCCTACGATACTGTCAAAGGTTCCGATTTTCTGGCTGACCAGGATGCGGTGGATATCCTCACCCGAGAAGCCCCCGAAGTTATCATCGAATTGGAACATCTAGGCGTGTTATTCTCCCGTCTCGAAGATGGACGCATTGCCCAAAGAGCCTTTGGCGGTCACAGCCATAACCGTGCCTGTTACGCCGCCGATAAAACTGGTCACGCCATGCTGCACGAATTAGTCAGCAATTTAGGCCGTAATCAGGTAAAAATCTACGATGAATGGTACGTTTTGCGTCTTATCCTCGAAGAAGGTACAGCTAAAGGAGTAGTTATGTACCAAATCGCCACCGGACAGTTAGAAATCCTCCGGGCAAAAGCAATTATGTTCGGGACGGGGGGCTATGGTCGCGTTTATAACACCACCTCCAACGATTTCGCCTGTACGGGAGACGGTTTAGCTTTATCGGCAAAAGCGGGTATTCCCCTAGAAGACATGGAATTTGTCCAATTTCACCCCACTGGACTCTATCCCGTCGGTGTTTTAATCTCGGAGGCGGTCCGGGGTGAAGGAGCTTATTTAATCAATAGCGAAGGTCGTCGTTTTATGGAAGATTACGCTCCCTCGCGCATGGAATTAGCCCCCCGGGACATCACTTCCCGCGCCATTACCCTAGAAATTCGCGCCGGCCGGGGGGTAAATCTGGACGGTAGCGCCGGAGGCCCCTTTGTCTATCTGGATTTACGCCATTTAGGTCGGGAAAAAATTATGAGTCGGATTCCTTTCTGTTGGGAGGAGGCCCACCGTCTCGTCGGTGTCGATGCGGTAGAGGAACCGATGCCTGTACGTCCTACAGTTCACTATTGTATGGGAGGCATTCCCGTTAATACCGATGGTCGCGTTCGCTTAAGTGCCGATACCCTCAGCGAGGGCTTTTTCTCCGCCGGGGAATGTTCCTGTGTCTCTGTTCACGGGGCCAATCGTTTGGGCAGTAATTCCCTGTTAGAATGTGTGGTCTATGGGAGAAGAACCGGCAAATCGATCGCTAAATACGTCGAAAAACGCGCTTTTCCCGTCTTTAATCCCGATATTTACCTTCAGGATGCGAAAGAGGAAATCACCGCTTTATTGACCAAAAAAGGCACGATTCGCATCGGTCAACTACGTCAGCAATTCCAAGACTGTATGACCCAACATTGCGGCGTTTTTCGCACCGAAGCGACTATGCGCGAGGGAATTAAACAAATCGGCGAGTTAAAGCGCAAATACGAGCAGATTTACCTCGATGATCGGGGTGATTGCTGGAATACGGAACTAATCGAGGCCTGGGAATTACAAAGTCTCATGGTGGTGGGGGAAATTATCCTCACCTCTGCCCTCAATCGTCAAGAAAGCCGAGGGGCCCATTCCCGCGAAGATTTTCCCCAACGGGATGACCAAAATTTCCTTCAGCATACCCTTGCCTATTATTCCCCCGACCGCATCGATATCGACTATATGCCCGTGGTGATTCAGGATTTCACCCCCGTGGAACGTAAGTATTAACCTCTGGTCGGACGGTAAATGTAAAGGAATATTACAAACTCCTTGGCATTTACCGAGATTTAGTTCTATAGTAGATAAAGCAACGCGGGATAGAGCAGTCTGGTAGCTCGTCGGGCTCATAACCCGAAGGTCAGTGGTTCAAATCCGCTTCCCGCCATTACTTATAAAGCCGGTAGTTAAATCCGATTTCCCATTAAGGAACATCGAACATTACCCGTTCAAGAGCGCGATTGGGGTCAATGTAAGATTGGCGAGAATGGAGAGAAGTATAATTATCGGTGGTGATTCGGTAGTAGTGATAGCGGCTTAATCCTTTGCTTTGCTGTGCATTGTAGTCATGGATAAAATACCAAACAGCTCCAACGTGATTCTCCATTTTTTTAGAGAAAGATAGACTCTCTCTCACTAGCCGAGAAAT
>NZ_JADBSA010000389.1:0-21887 GCF_020246945.1 Microcystis sp. M113S1
GGAAAATTGTCTGCTCAATTTTTTGATAATTGACCACTGTTACATTTGGTAAATCGAGGAGTTGATCAAAATTTATCCACATAACCCACCTCCTGTTCTGTGTTACTATTATACCATGCTCACACAGAACCTAGAAGAGCCCCATTTTAGCCCTTCAATCAGAAAAAGAAGCCATCTGATCAAGCAAATATTGGCTCGTCATAACCTGTTCAACATTTAAATTGGTAACTGATAACTGATAACTGATAACTGATAGATTAAATCACCGTCCCGTCGGGAATAGTGGCATTTTTGAAAATAACCACGATACCGCTGCGAACATAGAAACCTAAATCTTCGCGATTAGCTTCTTCCACACGATCTTTGTTAACAATTAAAACATTGGCACCAATGCGAGCATTTTTGTCCACAATTGCCCGACGAATAGTCGAACCGGGGCCGATACCCATGGGAACTTTGCCATCTCGGGCGAGACTTTCCCGTTCGGGGAAAGACTCATAAAAGTCCGATCCCATCAGCATTGTATCCTCGATCGAGCAGTCTTTGCCGACTCGACTACGAATACCTAAAATCGAGTGATGGATGCGACATTCTTTGAGAATACAACCTTCAGAAATCATCGATTCTGTCACCGTACAATTGAGCATTTTTGTCGGTGGCAGATAGCGAGAACGGGTATAGATGGGGGCTTTTTCGTCGTAGAAACTAAAGGCGGGATTTGGTTGTTGGGTCAAGGCGAGATTAGACTCATAAAAGGCTTCAATCGTGCCGATATCTTCCCAGTAACCTTTAAATAAATAAGCCTGAAGATTGTAGTCTTTAGCCGCCGAGGGAATAATTTCCTTACCAAAATCGGTCTGTTCTTTATTGGCATCGAGCAGATCGATTAAAACATTCTTTTTAAAGACATAAATTCCCATGGAGGCGATGTAGGGATTTTGACGGGCTTGGTCAGGATTTAAGCCTAAAATCGTCGTATCTACCCGCATTCTTTCCAATTCTGCCCCTTTGGGTTTCTCATAAAAATCGACAATTCGCCCCGAATCATTAATTTTCATCACCCCAAAAGCGGAGGCGCGACGTTCATCGATGGGAACCACCGATAAAGTGATATCGGCGTTGGTTTCCCGATGGCGTTCGATGAACTTGCTGTAGTCCATGCGATAGAGATGATCTCCCGAGAGAATTAGATATTCATCGATATCCCAATCCTTCATCGTCCAGATATATTGTCGTACCGCGTCGGCCGTGCCTTGGAACCATTGAGGATTCTCCATGGTTTGTTGAGCGGCCAAAACTTCCACGAAACCATCGCTAAAACCCGTAAAATTATAGGTACGATTGAGGTGACGATTGAGAGAAGCGGAATTAAATTGCGTCAACACATAGATTTTGTCAATCTGGGAGTTAATACAATTGCTGACGGGAATATCGATTAAGCGATATTTTCCCGCTAGGGGGACGGCAGGTTTTGCCCGCAGTTTCGTTAAGGGATAAAGGCGAGTTCCGGCCCCGCCACCCAAGATAATAGCTAATACTTTTTTCACGCGCGTAACCCTCGCGATTGGCTGTTTCCTTCTCAAAGTAAGTGTAGGATGATAGCGCACCTTATTGATAGAGGGGAAACAAAAATCTCAATCTAAAAGTCATCAAGAGGGAATTGATCGGAGTCTTTGCGGATAAATTCGCTAAAATCATGAATTTTTGGGCTAAATCATTAATATTCACCTTTTTTATCCCTTTACCGTACCTAATGCCCGCCACGGTGACGGGCGATCGCTGTTCTTGGTTAGCCCAAGGTTCCGATGTACAGACTTTCGGTAAACAAGGCCAAAGCGGGAAAGCTGGCAAGGTCGGCGGCCAAGGCAGAAATAGTGATAGTTTAACCCTCTTTCTCGATGGTTCTCCCCTAAAACTCGATATTTCAGGACAAAAAGGGGTCGATGGTGAAAATGGCAGCAATGGCAGCGATGGCAACTGTAGCGGTCAACCGGGCAATGTAACACGAAATCTCCAGGCGGCCGGTGGTGGCAACGGTGGCAATGGGGGTGATGGGGGTGATGGGGGCAATGGCGGCGCTTTAACCCTCTATGCCACTAATTTAGATTTTTTAAGACAAGTAACGGTCAATGCTGCCGGAGGCGCTGGGGGTTTTGGGGGTCAGGGAGGCCAAGGAGGTAAAGGTTGTCGCTGTTCCCAACCTTTTTGGACAATTCAAACCTGTAGCGGTAGGCCGGGTGATGCCAATTATAGCTGTACCACCAGAGAATTTAGCTGTCAGGATGGTCTCGATGGGGCGACGGGTAATAGTGGTCGTAACGGTCGCGAAGGGCGTTTAGGACAGTTAACTTTAATTCAAATCGATCGCCCTTTAACTGCCGATCAACCGAGCGCAACTGTTCCCCTTTCGGAGTTAAAAGAACGGGGTTATATTCTATCTAAAAATACTTGGGAAACTCGCACCGGGGCAATGTCTTTATTTGCCCCCGGTTCCCTGATCGATGATCAATATCGGATTTTAGTAGATCGATCGGAACGTTCTTTTATTTTAATTTGGAATGCGCCCCAAGAGTTTAACCGGTTTACTAATCAGCGTTTTACTTTAACCCTCGATGATCAAAAGGAACTGAGGGTAACTATCCCCAGTGAACTCTGGATCGAGGGAACCACTCAAAAACGCAATAATGTTACGGAATTTGTCGTTTATAATGCTGTTTTTGAACGAGATGTCACCCAATTAGAAGCAAAAGGTATTACAGGAAATGGTACTGATTTAAGGCTTTTTCTCGAAGATAAAGCTTCCCAATCGAATTTAATCGGCACTAAATTTAAAGTGCGTTATCGCGTCACTCGTTGGCAAGCAGACGACCTACAAACCAGTCCCAGAACCGATTTTGTCACTCGCTACGAAGGAGATATGCCCGCTAATTTGGTCCGACAGGAGGGCAATCAATTTATTCTAGATATCGGTCAATTACCCTTACCTGTGGAATCTTTACGATCGGGTACGGGGGTAGAAATCGAGTTACTGGCTACTCGTTCTTTTGCCGGTTATTCCAAAGAACAAAAAATCGTCATTCGCGACACGATTAAAGGGGCAAATATCCCACGGAGGTAAGTCAAAAAAGCTCCCTTCTCCTTTCTCCGGTGCAGTCTTAACGAGTAATTTAGATAGTCAACTTACCAAAAGGCTTTAAAATATCTTGGGAGGAAGACTGGTTGTTCTGTCGGTTTACCTAGGGAATGTCCCGATAGTTTAGAACCAATGTTAAAGGGAAAGATGGGCAATATTTTAAGTGTGGCGCCGATGATGGATTATACCGATCGCCATTTTCGCTATTTTTGGCGACAAATTAGCCGTCGTCCCCTTCTCTACACGGAAATGATCACGACGATGGCGATTAAACACGGCGATCGCTATAAGTTGCTGGGGTTCTCCCTAGCAGAAAAACCTCTAGCTTTGCAGTTAGGGGGTGATAATCCCTATCTCTTGGCAGAATGCGCTAAAATAGCCGAAGATATGGGTTATGACGAGGTAAATCTCAATGTGGGTTGTCCTAGTTCCAGGGTAAAAGAGGGCAATTTCGGCGCTTGTTTGATGGCTAACCCGGAATTAGTCGCTAGGGGAATATCGGCAATGAATCAAGCTGTATCGATTCCCGTTACTGTAAAACAGAGAATTGGCATTGATCATCAAGATAGTTACGAAAATATGGCGAATTTTGTCCGTATTGTTGCGGATACGGGTTGTCAACGTTTTACCATCCATGCGCGCAAAGCTTGGTTACAGGGATTAAGTCCCAAGGAAAATCGCACCGTCCCCCCTTTGCGTTACGATGATGTTTATCGACTAAAAAATCAGTTTCCCCATTTGTTTATTGAAATTAACGGCGGTATCATTAATTTAGAACAGGCTAGACAACATTTACAATTAGTAGATGCAGTTATGATTGGTCGGGCAGCCTACGATAATCCCTATTTATTTGCCACAGTCGATCGAGATTTTTATGGGGAATCGGTTACTCCTCCTACCCGGGAAGAAGTAATCAAAAAAATGCTTCCCTACATCGATGAGTGGGTGAGTAAAGGTTATAAACTACACCAGATCAGCAAACATCTTCTACAGCTTTTTGCCGGTCAGCCCGGAACTAAGGCCTGGAAGCGTTATATTAGTGAAAATAGCCATTTTACTGGGGCCGATTCTGGGGTAATCTGGCAAGCTTTACAGCAGGTAAATTCCCTCAATGATCTGGCTAATCTTTCAGCTTCCCATTGATTTATTTTCTTTTCTATGATTACCCAATCCTCAATTACTGCCGGGGTAAAAAATTCAGCTATGGTGGATTTTGTTTATCAACCTCCCCCGGCAGCTATCACAGCTAAACGTATTTTAATTAAACCTAATTTAGGTTATCCTGTGCCTCCCCCAGTAACGGTTAGTCTGCCGGTATTAAGTCAAGTTTTGCGGGGATTGAGAGGGGTAAATCCTGGAGCAGAAATTATCTTGGTAGAGGGAGTTTGTTCGGCTATTTCTTTGAGAGAAATTATCGATATTTTGGGAGTAAAATCTATTCTCGCTCCCGGAATAACCATTCTTGATGCTGATAGTTTACCCCAGCAAGAATATCCGAATCTTTCCCCTTTTCCTGTCCGTTTTCCCTCGATGTTTGCTCCTAAAATTATCGAAGAAGTGGATTGTCGGATCACGATTGGAACCTTAAAACGCACCCATTTAAAGGATAAACCCCTGATTTCTGCTTCTTTAAAAAATCTCTATGGACTCTTTCCCCGTAGTCATTATCAGGCCCGTAGTCCTAACTCGCGGGGGCAATTACATCGCCCCTCCGTACCGCTAATTTTACAGGATGTCTATTTTTGTATCGGTCATCTTTTTGATGGGGCAGTGGTGGACGCTAATCTCAAATATTTTAGTAGCAATTGGCGACCGGATCGAGGAAAATCTATTCCTCTGGGTCAAGTGTTTTGGGGTGATGATATGATTAGCGTGGATCGTAGTGCTTGTCTGTTAGGTGATGAACCGATGCCGAGTTATTTAAATGCGATCGATTTGCTTCGTTCTCAACTTTTAAACGGAACTAATTAGGGTTAATAATTCTTGTTTCGCTAGTCTTTCTGGTTGACCGTGGATTGCTTGTAAGCTAAACGGCGCTTAACCTGCATGATCCAATAGCTATAACCCTTTTGGAGTCTATATCGGTGATCCGAAGTAAAAGCCGTTTAGCTTATCACCTATCACCCATAGACAATAATTTATCAGGGGATAAGACCAATATTTCTGGTTTGCTGCGTTTTAAAACCTAGAGAAAGATGAAGGTAAATTAGGTTAGGGTAATCAGTAATCAGCTGCTGTTTGCTTAGATGTATTTTGGACAAAATGATTTCTGCCCTGTTTTAGGATCTATATCCAGAGGCATTCTATCAATTATTAATATAAACGGCTCTTCGGTTTGTGTTATGCAATGGACTGGGGTTATAGGGGATATAACCCTTATGTAGAAAGGCATTTGGCGATTTTTGTCAATTGTTTTTGATCTAAAGCGAACTCATCAATTAAGTCTCTTGCCAGATAAGGATTTAGTCAATTTATGCCCCCCTATCGAACCATACCAAGTAACGAAGAGCCATATAAACTGAATTAGCGATGATTCAAATCCCTACCATTTCATCATCTGAAAGCCTTATCTTTTTGTAAAAGTAGTGACAAAATTTCCTTGAGTAGAACTTATTTTCAGTTAATAATAGTTGTTTGCTAACAGGCTCTGAAAAAAAAATTATCACATCAATTAAGTAGTCAAATACTAAAAATTTAACACAAAACAAAATTTAATTTAATCTATGTAAGAAATAATAAAATTTTTGATGATAAAAGGAATGGCCACATAAATTTGATCATCTTGCTGTTCTAGAGAAATCATTAAGCGTCTTTTCAGAGATTGAAGATTATTAATTAATTCTTTTGAGGATAAAATATTAGGATGTTTTTTAATTTGATTCATTGATATTCTATCCGGCTGATTGGCGAGAAATTTAAGTAATTGAATTTCACTGGTAATTAGAAAACTTAATGTTTCTCGCAAAACATCTATTAAGTCATGATCAAAAAAGGGTTGTTCATAACTTAAAAACTCAGCAATATTTCCTGCAAATAAGTCTCGAATTAGACTGCTAATAATTTTTAAATAAAGTGGGTTTCCTTCGTAGATAGATATTAATTCTTCGTAATACTCTTTACCTTGTAAGCTATAATCATTGATAATATGTTTGCTCTCATTACCTAGTCCAGATAACTCTAGAATCATAGTATCATTAAGCTCACGAATATATTCACAACTGTTAATGATAATACAGCTTTGATATTGTGTTTGCGATAAAATTGTCAAGAGAATACTGTATTCTTCATATCCTTTTTTATAAGAACCTAAAGATTGAATTGGGGAGAAAACCCAATTGACATCGTCAAGAATAATAAGATAACGATGTTTCTTTAAAATCTCCTTAAATTGTGTTATTTTATCAGAGGAATCATTGTTATAATTATCAGAATCTAATTCATGAGACACGCTAATTATTTCTCTAATAAGTTGTGATAAGGTTGGCAAGGATTTAAGGCTTTTATAGATGACATAATCAAAGTGCGGCTTGATGATCGCAACTAAATTTAAGCTCAAGGCTGTTTTACCAATACCTTTAACACCAACAATGTTTATTAGATTACATTTTTCTTGAATAATTTTTTGTTCTAATTCCTTTAATTCTTCCATCCGACCATAAAAATTCTCAATATTAGGAGCATCACTTAAATCTTCATGATTAACAGTTTTCTCTTGATGTGAGTGCATATCTGAAGATGTGTCTCGACAAATATTGCCACTGTTAATTTGAATACCTTGAAAAATATTGTTTGAAGAATAATAACATCTTTCTATGGTTGCTTTTACATTAGATTTTTTTACTTTTTCTCCTACTGATTCAGATAAAATCTTCCAGAGTTTTCCCGCAGTATCTTTAATGTATTTTTCTGTGTATTGAGCTTCAGAGGCAATTTCAAGGTAACTTTTGCCTTGTATTGTGCCTAAGAGAACAGTTTTTTGCAAGTCATTAAGATGTTCTCCAATATGAGAAAAAATTAACTCATCAGCAATGTTAACAATCTCTTGAATATCAATCATACATTCTACTGGTAATTAACGCTAAGGGTTATATCATGCTTTTTGCGTCTAAAAAAGTTTTTTCTGGCTTTTTTGAATTTGCTACAGTCTTTTTAAGGCTTTTATTCCAAGTCTTTTTAAGGCTCTGATGCCAATTTTTGAAGCTATGATCAGGGACATAAATAAGCAGTTCGCACTCTAAGCAGTGTTTTTAGGCACTGAACCCATTGTCTAGCTTAGATTAATTCGGGAATTTAGATGACGAACAGTTTATACCATTTAATCTTAATTAGGGAGGCAGGATTTATGTCAGGTTCCAGTAAAGACGCTATTGGACATTCTCTTAAGGAAGTGCTAAAAGAAGCGGCAAAAGGTGCTGCCAGCGAAGCTGGTAAGGTAGCAACTCAAAAAATTGTATCAGGAAAATCAAGCAAGTCTTCTGATTCTGGAAATAACAAGGATTAGTTTTCTGATCCAAAGTAATGCTAGAGTCATTCAAATATTTGCTATTAATCACAGCAGTCTTTTTGCTGTCTGTGATTAATATTTTATTGAGCAATCAGTTTAGCGAACAAGACACTAAGGAGTTGTATGAGTAGAGACAACGAATTAAAAATGACAGGTTATACTGACGGGAGTGGCAATTATCGTAGCTTCTCACCACAAAGGATTGTAATCGATCATCAAAGACTAATGGAGAAAGCAAAAAGTTCTCCTCCTAATCTGTTTCTATTGAATGTTGTTGCTTTATCTATTAATCCTATAGAGGTCGATCATGCTATTCTCTTAGATATCAAGGATACTCTTAAGCTACATGGAGATATAAGACGAACGGGAAAAAAAGTAGATGATTGTATGGTTTATCATTTTACTGGAGATGGGCTTCAATTTTGTACTTTAAGGGAATATTGCAATGACTATTATGATAACAAGAACACACATCCTGTTTTTTCAGTCGATGGAATTTGTTCTGATACTTCTGCTGCGAGAGAAAGACTGTTAAAATACGCAGAGACAAGCTATAGTACATTATCTAGCAACTGTGAACATTTTGCTTATGATGTTCTGACAGGAAAAAAACGCAGTCCCCAATTGTTTGCCGCATTAATGGGTGCGGCAGCAGTAGCAGTTGCTGGATTGTTTGCCCTCCGCGATGACGGGAATCGATAAATCTAAACTATCGATTTAAAATTTCAATTCACCAACTAAAGACGGTCTCTAAAAATACCTCATTGGTAGTGGAATGACACAACCAAGATAACCTAATAGATTTCAGGCTAAATTTTTATCTAGTCAAGATGCTCCTGTTTTCTAATAGACTGGGTTAGCTGTGTAATATTATCCCACTACCAAGTGATTTTGTTGATTAATAAGCACCCTTACCGAAAAGAACAATTCGCAGGGTTTCCACTAAGATATCTAGGTCTAAATTCAAAGACCAAGTCTGTATTGGGAATATCATCGGCCAATACCTCCACCGCACCGGAATCGGTGTTGGTTAAAGCAACTGCTCTTTAGGTTGCCCAAAACCCCCCCCTCGGTGAGCGGTTATGCGTCTATCCAGATGCTGCCGTCTTCGATGCGAAGGGGATAAACGGGTAAAGCTTGGGGTTGAGAAACTGCCGCCATCGCTTTGTTAACCACAGGGGGCCAGGTAATCCAATCTTTGACAGCACCGCTACAGAGATCAAAAGAACTACGATGCCAGGGACAAACGATCGCGCCGTCTTCGGTAATTTTGCCCTTCGTCATCGATAATTTTAAATGAGGACAACGATTACCGACGGCGTGGAATTGACCGTTATTGTTAATCAACAGAATGGAATTTTCCCCCACTTTTACCACTTGACGGGCGCCGGGGGCAAGGGAATCTACAGATAATACTTTTGTCCAACTCATATTTTTATTTAACTAAGGGAGAGATCGAGAATCGTTTCGGGGTAATTTTGGGCAATAATATCCTGTTTAGCCCATTGTTGGTAATCTTGCAACAATTGACTCATTAAACGCTGTTTAATCCGCAATAAAACCCCTTTTAAGAGACTATTGCCGGTGATTTCTAACAGTGGACGCGGGGTTAACCATAATGGTGGTGGTAGGGCAACTTTCACCTCAAGATTGGCTTTCCCCGCTAGATAGGTTTGATTATTTTTTTCCACAGGAGCGAGTTTGCCTTTAACATTGAGGCTAAAGCGATCGTTGATATAATCAATACCTTTGATCTGACAGTCTTCTGATTGCAAAAATATCGTCCCCCCAGAAGTGGCCCAGACATTGAGAATAACCGTGGGCTGAAAATAGTACAAATTCAAGAAGTTGAGGGGACGCATTTTCAGTCGAAACCGATTCTCAGACAAGTTTTCTGTTAAGCTAGTCTCAACGATAGCCTGTACTAATCTTTGCGGTTGGCGCAGATAATGCTGAATCGGGATTGTTTGTTCAGCAACAACAATTTCTAGGGATTCGGCAGCGCTAAAAGTTACTTCCATAAGTTGGCTATCTTAAATTTGTCTCCCTTATTAATTTTACCTTGAATGTCAGCTTGAAGGAACCCTCGGTTTCACCTCGGAGATGAAAAGCTGACCAGCATATAAACAGCGAAGCACGGCTAATATTCAATCTTAGTCTTGGTTTTCAACGGGATTAAACTCAGCCCTGCGAGTATTAAAATAATTAGTTTCCACCACCCTTGACAGTTTGTACAGTGATATGATATGGTGAGATAATATCACGTTGGGAAGTTATTTTAGATGTACGGATGCCTTTCTTAAATGGACAGAGCGCCGCTATTGAAATCAAACAGTTCGCCCCTCATATCCCCATTATTGCCTATAGATTCTTGGCAAAGCTTCCAATAGAAAAAAAATAATCAAACTACAGTTTTTGACCTATACTACCCTAAAGATATATCTTCCCAAGATCTGATCAAAGCGATCGATGACTTGGGAAAATTAGCACAAGCGGACAAATCTCAATTCCGTCGGGTCGGATAGTTAACTAAGTTTTTCTTCAGGAAAAGTTGCTTGAAACTCATCGAGTAATTCATCCAACTCCTCAAGAGCTTGATTAACATCTAATCTCAGACCCCCAATGTCGGGTTTATCGCGCAATTGCAGTAAATAATCCCGTTTATTGGCCATTTGTTGCACTTTATCGATCAAGCTGGTTTTATCCATAATTCACCCTCTGGTACTGACTGCGATTATATATCAGTCAGCCCATATCAGTGAACAGTGATCGGTGAACAGTGAACAGCCAGTGATCACTGGTAACTAGATCTCCTGCAAAAATCAAAAATCTTCTCTTGGGTGAGCAGACAGTAAACTCCGAGACAGGAGGAGAAAAAAGACAAGAGACAGCTAACTGATAACTGATAACTGATAACTGACTTTCCTATGTCCCCTCTCAATTCTCACCGCACAGAAATAACTACCGTTGCCGATCCTATTTATCTAGAAATCTTTAAAAATCTCTATCAATTTATTGCCGAAGAAATGGGGATTACTCTGCAAAATACGGCAGCAAGTGTCAATATTAAAGAGCGCCTAGACTTCTCCTGTGCTATTTTTGATGAGGTGGGAAATTTAATCGCTAATGCTCCTCATATTCCCGTCCATTTAGGCTCTATGTCCGATAGCGTTAAAAGCTTAATTCAGGATAAAGGTGAGACGATTCGTCCCGGGAATGTTTATCTGGCTAATAATCCTTATAATGGCGGTACTCACCTGCCAGATGTCACAGTAATTAGTCCTATTTTTGACCGCCAAAATCAGGAAATATTATTTTATCTTGCCTCCCGGGGACATCAAGCTGATATCGGTGGAATTACCCCCGGTTCTATGCCTCCCCATTCTGTTCATATTAGCGAAGAAGGAATTTTATTCGATAATTTTTTGCTGGTAGCGGGGGGACAGTTTCGGGAACAAGAATTAATTAATCACTTAACTAATAGTCCTTTTCCAGCACGCAATATCGCCCAAAATATTGCCGATTTTCAAGCACAAATAGCCGCTAATGCCAAGGGGGAAAGAGAATTACATAATCTGGTTGATCGCTACGGATTAGCTATGGTTAAAGCCTATCAACAGTTTGTTCAAGATAATGCGGAATTAGCGGTTAGAAAAGCTATATCTGTCCTGAAAGATGGTGAATTTACTTATTATCTGGATAACGGTGCTGTCATCAAGGTCAGAATTAGCATAGATATTGATAATTGTCAAGCAACTATTGATTTTACTGGCACATCTGACCAGTTAAATAATAACTTTAATGCACCCCTAGCAGTGACAAGAGCGGCGGTTTTATACGTTTTTCGTACCCTTGTGGAGGAGGCAATTCCTTTAAATGCTGGCTGTTTCAAACCCCTCCATTTAATTATCCCGTCTGGCTGTTTTCTTAATCCCGTTTATCCGGCGGCCGTGGTAGCTGGAAATGTGGAAACTTCCCAGGCAATAGTTAATGCTTTATACGGTGCTTTAGGCATTCAAGCAGCCAGCCAAGGGACGATGAATAATTTCACTTTTGGCAATCAAGAATATCAATATTATGAGACTATTTGTGGCGGTTCCGGTGCGGGGGCAAATTTTGCGGGAACCGCTGCCGTGCAAACCCAGATGACTAATTCCCGTCTCACCGATCCAGAAGTATTAGAAATGCGCTATCCTGTGTTAGTAGAAAGTTTTAGCATTCGCCCCGATAGTGGCGGCAGGGGACAATATTCTGGAGGTGATGGTGTGATTAGAAGAATTAAATTTCAAGAGGCTATGACCGCCAATATTCTGTCGAGTAATCGCCTGATTCCCCCCTTTGGACTGGCGGGAGGAAAAGCTGGTAAAATAGGACGTAATGCCGTGGAAAGAAACGATGGAACTATCGAAGAATTGCCCGGTACTGCGACTGTAGAAATGAACCTTGGTGATATTTTTATTATTGAAACCCCCGGCGGTGGTGGCTATGGAAATTGCTGAACGATAACTTTAATTAAGTACCTAAGCAAAATTAAGTAAGTGGTTATAATTAAATTAAAGATGGATCCCCCCTTAATCCCCCCTTAATAAGGGGGGTGTCTGACGATTTACTGATTAAATCATGACAATTATCTTAGCGATCGAAACCAGTTGCGATGAAACGGCTGTGGCTATTGTTAACAATAACCAGGTGTTGAGTAGTGTGGTTTCTTCTCAAATTGATCTCCATCGTCTCTATGGCGGTGTTGTGCCGGAAATGGCCTCCCGACAACACCTAGAAACCATTAATTTTTGTCTAGAAAAAGCTTGGCAAGAAACGGGGTTAAATTGGTCAGAAATTGATGGAATAGCCGCCACAGTTGCCCCCGGTTTAGTAGGTGCTTTAATGGTGGGAATGACGGCGGCTAAAACCCTGGCTATTGTCCACGATAAACCCTTTATCGGCATTCATCATCTCGAAGGTCATATCTATGCTTCCTATCTCGCTGAATCTGATCTTAAACCTCCTTTTTTATCTCTTTTAGTCTCTGGGGGTCATACCAGTTTAATCCATGTGCAGGCCTGCGGCAAATATCAACAATTAGGAACCACTAGAGATGATGCAGCCGGAGAAGCTTTTGATAAAGTGGCACGATTATTAAACTTAAGTTATCCCGGTGGTCCGATAATCGATCGCATGGCCAAAGATGGTAATCCCCAAGCTTTTCCCTTACCTGAAGGTAAAATATCTTTACCAACCGGCGGTTTTCATGCCTACGATTCCAGTTTTAGTGGTTTAAAAACTGCTGTTTTGCGCTTAGTAGAGAAATTCGAGCCAGATAATTTACCTGTAGCTGATATAGCCGCTAGTTTTCAAGATACGGTAGCCAGAAGTTTAACCCGTCGGACAATCAATTGTGCCTTAGATTATGGCTTAAAAACTATCGCAATCGGTGGAGGAGTGGCGGCCAATAGTGCCTTAAGAAATCATCTGGAAACTGCCGCCAAAAATCATCATTTAACTGTCTATTTTCCGCCGCTTAAACTCTGTACCGATAACGCCGCTATGATTGCTCGCGCTGCTGTTGATCATTATGATCTTGGTCATTTTTCTGACCTTTCCCTCGGTGTTCGTTCCCGTTTACCTTTAAGCGAAGTTATGCAATTATATAATACGTCAGATTCAGCCGTCAGTATTCAGAATTGAGGAGATTGCTTTTATCTATTCTCCCCATCTCCTGTCTCCTGTCTCCTGTCTCCTGTCTCCTGTCTCGACTAGGAAATTAATTTTCCACGACTACTTAAAATGTTTGGCTTTTTAAATCTCAATAAACCCCCCGATTGGACTTCTCACGATTGCGTGGCCAAAGTCCGAAAAATTCTTAAGACTAAACGAGTCGGCCATGGGGGAACTTTAGATCCTATGGCTACGGGAGTTTTACCGATCGCCGTCGGTGCTGCCACCCGATTACTGGCCTATTTACCCGAAAATAAGGCTTATCGGGCAAAAATCCAGTTAGGACTCAGCACCGATACCGATGATATTACGGGAAAAGCGATCGCTGCTTGTCCCTGTGCCGATTTAACTTTAGAGGCAGTTAAGCCCCATTTAGCGGAATTTATCGGCAATATTGCCCAGATTCCGCCGATGTATAGTGCTATTCACAAGGATGGTCGTCGTCTCTACGAATTGGCGCGCAAAGGGGAAATAATCGCAGTGGAGCCTCGTCAGGTCAAAATTGACCAAATTACGGTTTTAGACTGGTTAGAGGGCGAATTTCCGCAAATAGAGCTAGATATTCACTGTGGATCGGGGACTTATATTCGTTCCCTGGCCAGAGATTTGGGGAAGGTGTTAGCTGTGGGTGGCACTTTAGCCAGTCTAACTCGCACGGAAAGCTGTGGTTTTCAGTTGGCCGATAGTATTAATCTGGAAGCTTTAATGGCTAATTCCGAGGGTTTAATTTCGCCTCGCATTGCCTTGGCACATCTAGACTGGATTTCTTTCACACCAGAGAGAGTTATCGATTGGTTTCACGGCAGAAAAATTAATCTCACCGATACAAATGTTATACTCGGTTCTCTGGTTGCTGTGGAGTCTTTAGAAGCTGAATTTCTCGGCATTGGTGAGATAGTTGTTATAGAAGATGAATACTACCTACAGCCTAAAATAGTTATTCAGCAATAGGGTTAATAATAAACACTTTTTCTAGATATTAAGTATGCTTATCTGGACAAACTAAGCTTTTTTATACCAAATCCGTTTTTAATAGTATGATTAACTCCCAATCGATCTTTAAAAACCCAGTTATGGATTGTTTCCCCCCACTTCCTACTTCCCACTTCCCACTTCCCACTCTCCTATACCTTTTAAACAGGATTTAGTATTATTAACAGTATAAACCCACTGATTATGATTTTTTCTGGCCAGGATTTTTTTAGAAGCGACCAAAGATTTTAGACAAAGATTGAGCATAGAAACGGGACGATTTAAGCGATTGCTCAATTCTTGAACTGTGATTCCTTGGGGATAAACTTGCATAAGTTCAAAAATTTGTGCGCTAGTATTTAGTCCTTTTGTCGGACTAATAATCTTGATAGCCAAGGCTAGTAATCGGGAGAAACAACAGGCTATTAGACCATTGTTTGTCGCTGCTTTGTTCCGCTCGATCTAGCCTTTTTTTCGATAAGTTATTAGGGTTTAAAGTGCTAATAAAGTCTTGACGGAAACAGAGATTAATTTGTTCCCATAATCTCTTGAATAGCAGATAAAAGGCGATCAATCTCCCCATCAGTCCCGATCGAAATCCGCACATAATTCTGAATGCGAGGATGTTTAAAGTATCGCACTAATATCTGACGCTCTTTGAGTTGATTATATAACTCACTGGCACTAATCTGGGGGGGAGAAGCGAGGATAAAATTAGCTTCCGAGTCAAAAACAATAAATCCCAACTCGCGCAGAGAAGTAATTAAACGGCCGCGTGTTTGACGGACTTTTTGCCAAACTTCCTCAAAATAATTATGGTGTTTTAAAGCTGCTGTGGCTAAAGTTTGAGCGATGCGATCTAAATTATAGGAATCACGCACCTTATCCATCTGTTCGATAATGGCCCTGGAAGCAAAACCGAAACCGACTCTTAACCCCGCTAAACTATAACTTTTCGACATAGTGCGACTAATAATGACATTATCGTAACGGGAGAGAAAATCGAGATGATTGTCATCACTAAAATCCACATAAGCTTCATCAATTAATACCAATCCCGAGGCATTAGCACAGGTTGCTTCTAAATAGTTGCGATCAAGATGTTTACCGACGGGAGGATTAGGAGAAGCTAGAAAAATTAATTTCGCTTCTGGACAAATAATCGGTCCTTCCAATGCAAATTTATCATTAGTGGGAAATTCGATAATATTTGCCCCGTGTACCCGGGCAATTGTCTCGTAAAGAGAATAGGTTAAATCCAAAAAAGCGACGCTTTCGCAAGGGTTAACAAAAGTTCGCAGGGCGATATTAAGGATATCATCGGAGCCATTACCCGCGATTATCTGATCGGCTGTTATGCCGTATAATTCCGCCGCCGTTTGCCGTAACTCTTTGGAGATAGGATCGGGATAGAGTCGGACTTTCTCTAATTGCTCTGGCAGGTGGGCAAAAATTTCCGCCAGTGGGGGATAGGGATTCTCATTGGTGTTAAGTTTGGTAAATCCCGCAGTTTGGGGCTGTTCTCCCGGAGTGTAGGCGGGGGTTTGACGAACACAATCGCGTGTAGGTAGCATGAACTCTCTGGGGCGGCAATTTCTAGCAAGCTTTTTATTATAGCTGATTATCAGGGGTTGAAATAGGTTCAACCCCTACCGGTAAAACTAATTAAGGTTCTACCCAACGGCCATCGGCTTTAATTAAATTAATCAACTCGCTTACACCTTCATTTTCGGGGACGCGTTTAATTTCCTCGCGACCGCGATAAAGGGAGATATAACCGGCCTGTTTCCCTACATAACCATAGTCTGCGTCGGCCATTTCTCCCGGTCCGTTGACAATACAACCCATAACGGCGATATCGAGTCCGGTGAGGTGTTGAGTCGCTGCGCGCACTTGCTGCAGGACATCTTCTAAATTAAAAAGAGTGCGACCACAGGAAGGACAGGCAACGTATTCGACCATAGTTTTCCGCAGTCCCAGGGCCTGGAGAATGCTGTAACAGACGGGAATTTCCTTTTCAGGAGCTTCCGTCAGAGAAACGCGAATCGTATCACCAATACCGTCCGCTAAGAGAGTGGCAATCCCGGCAGTGGATTTAATGCGTCCGTATTCCCCATCTCCTGCCTCAGTAACACCCAAATGCAGGGGATAATCCATACCTAACTCGTCCATGCGCTTAACCATGAGACGATAGGCGGCCACCATCACCGGCACGCGGGAAGCTTTTAGGGAAATGACCAGATTGCGAAAATCGAGGGATTCGCAGATGCGGATAAATTCTAAAGCCGACTGTACCATTCCTTCGGGGGTGTCGCCGTAGGTAAAGAGCATTCTTTCGGCCAGAGAACCGTGGTTAACGCCGATTCGCATCGCTTTACCTTGATCTCGCAGGGAAACTACCAAAGGTTTCAGGGTTTCGGCAATTTTTTCGCCAATTTCATCAAATTCTGCTTGACTATACTCGCCGCGGTCGGCTTTCGGTTTCTCGAAAACGTACAAACCGGGGTTAATTCGCACTTTATCGACGTGCTTGGCCACTTCTAGGGCGATTTTCATACCGTTGTGATGCACATCGGCTACTAACGGCACGGGTTGATAGGTGGCCAGCAGTTTTTCCCTAATTTTAGCCAAAGCGGTGGCGTGGGCCAGACTCGGCACGGTGACGCGGACAATTTCACAACCGACTTCATGGAGGCGACGGATACCGGCCACGGAACCATCTATATCAAGGGTATCCTCGTTAATCATCGACTGCACGACCACGGGATGACCACCACCGATGGTAACGCTACCTACCTTGACGGGACGGGTTTTGCGTCGGTGAATCGTGGTGTCGAATTCGGAGGCAGTTGCGGGAGGTTTGAGCGTCGATTCCAAGGTTTGCATAGGACTATCACCAACAATCACTCTCCCTATTCTCTCAAAGAACAGGAACAGATTCTAGCCACTCTAATAAAATTGGATTAAAACGGTCGGGACATTCATCCTGTAAACAATGACCGGCCTGTTCAAATTCTACATATTTAATCCTAGGATTAAGGGAGACAAAACCCTGGGCTAACTGGACGGGAACCATCCGATCTTGCTTGCCCCAACACAATAAAATCGGGATTTCTAAGCGTGGTAAAATTAACTTTGCCGGTGGACAATATTCGGGATGATTGACAGCTTGTGCTAGGGAAATAAAGGCCTCGGCTGCCCCCTCATCTAGGGTTGGGGCGGCGATAATTTGTACTAATTCCTCGCTGACTGCTTTCTTGTCTTCGTAGGCGATTCCTGCCCATTTTTTCAAGACTTGCGGACGACGCAGATAGTAAAAAATCGGTTTTAATAGCCAAGGAGAAGTGAAAAATTTTTCCATAGGAGTGACGATATTTAATAACCAATCGGCGATCATTTCCCGCCGACGGCTGACATCGGGTAAACTGAGCATAACTAATCCGGCTACCATTTCCGGATATTTACCCGCTAGGGCCATACTAACTAAAGAACCGATCGAATTGCCCACTAATACCACGGGTCTGTTAATAACAGTTTGCCAGAAATCGTGTATTTGTTCCACCCAGAGATTAACGGTATAGGGAACCTGTACTTTGCGCGAACCACCAAAACCTAATAAATCTACTGCGTAAACTCGATGATTTTGGCTGAGAATAGGAATATTATGGCGCCAATGTTCGATCGCCGCTCCAAATCCGTGCAGTAAAATTAAAGGGGGATTATCGGCATCTTGGGGGTTTTTTGCCGGCATAAAACTATAACGAATTTGCCAACCGCGCCACACCCAATCCCGTTGATAACCGATGCGTTCTGTCCAAGCTGGTAAAGTTGTCACTTAAGTCAAAAATTTAAGAGGTTTTCAGGAAATATTACTCTAGTTTTATTATACTGGTTTCCCCGTCCCTGACCTGCGGCTGAATAACATTTTTGTACTACTTTTACCAAAATTTTGGGTTAAAGCCCCGTCCTTTTAGGACGACTTTATGTGAAAATAAAATTGGTTTGAATCCCCTGAGTGGGCGGTAGTGAATGGCTCGATTGAGTTGAACCCTAGAACTCGAAAGTCTGCATAAGAGACAAAAAGGCAGGGTAGCGAAAACCTCGTCAAACATAGTGCATTAGCGGCTCAACAACGGTGAATGAAAAACCAGTAAAAATCTTTGTCGTAAGACAGATAGGGTAGGGCATACCCGAATTTTCCTTAAAATAGGAAAACGCTTGCAGAGTGAACCACAAAAAGGGAAACTAGATAGCAACTGATATTCTAGTAATCTCGGTTCAGACATAATCGTGTAAGACGTGAGCAAGGGAAAGCAGAAAGCGCAGTGATGAGCTTCGAGAATCCTTACGCCTTTAGGCCCAGGAGTGTCAAAATACCAGATTTTCAAGTGGGGAATCTGGGTTAAAATAGACCAAGAAAGTTAACAAAAAAATTGTCTCGCTCAAGTGGGCGAAAATCAGCTTATGACCCTTGCGGTGGCGATCGAAAAGTTAAAAAAATCCTACGGTCAGACGGCAGCGGTTAAAGATATCTCCTTTACCGTGGCAGCGGCAGAAATCTTCGGTTTACTCGGTCCCAATGGTTCGGGGAAAACCACCACGATTCGCTGTCTTTGTACCCTTGCTAAACCTGATGGCGGCAAAATCGAGGTGGGGGGTGTCGATGCCCTGAATAACCCCAAATCCGCCCGTAAACGCCTCGGTTACGTTGCCCAAGAAGTAGCCCTCGATAAAATGCTCACCGGCCGGGAACTGTTGCAACTACAAGCGGCTCTCTATCACATTCCTGCTCAAAAGTCAAGAGAGCGCATCAAAGAATTAATAAATCTTTTAGGATTAGAGGAATACGCCGACAAAAAAACAGGAACCTATTCCGGCGGCATCAAAAAACGGCTGGATTTAGCGGCGGGATTACTGCATCAGCCAGAAGTTTTGGTGCTGGATGAACCAACTGTGGGACTCGATATCGAAAGTCGTTTGATTGTCTGGGATTTTCTGCGACAATTGCGGGCAGCAGGAACCAGTGTGTTAATTACCAGCCATTATCTCGAAGAAATCGACGCATTGGCTGATAACTTGGCAATTATCGACAATGGTATCGTCATCGCTCGGGGCACACCCTCACAACTGAAGGAGCAACTTGGCGGCGATCGCATTACCCTAAAAGTGCGAGAATTTTCCCCAGAGGAAGAAGCTTTCAAAGCGAAAGAATTATTATCCCGTCTGCCTTTTGTCGAGGAAGTGATCGTCAATACCGCCCAGGGTAACTCCCTTAATCTTATCGTCACGGCGAATAGCAATCCTTTAAGCAAAATTGAACAAACCCTAGCCGAATCGGGACTACCCGTGTTCAGCATGGCCCAATCCCGTCCTAGTCTCGATGATGTCTATCTGGCGGCCACTGGACGCACCCTGATGGATGCGGAAATTGCCGCCGCCAGCAGTCGCGACCTCAAGGCGGAGAAAAAACAAGCGATGAAGGAATCCTAGTCCGGCGAGAAAGGCTGTAATATTGCCTAATTGCCCGGTTAAATCATCTATAATTGGAGCGATCGATTATATATCAATCAAGATGAAAGATAAACGGGTATTGCTGACCGGCGGTACGGGAGGACTGGGTTTAGGAGTCACTCCGGCGATTTTACACCATGGCGGTCATCTAACCATGACCTATCGGGAGGAAAGGGAGGTGGGTCGTCTGAAATCTCGGCTGAGTGCGGCGGAATTTGAGCGTATTCGCTTTGTCCGGGTGGATTTAACCCAAGAAACTGCCGTGGCTAGATTAATTGATGATCTCGGTCGGGTCGATGTTTTAATTCATCTAGTCGGGGGTTTTACCATGGGGGCGACGGAGGAGTTTAGCTATGAAGATTGGCTAAAAATGTTCGATTTAAACCTCCATAGCACTTTTTTACTGTGTAAACACTGTTTACGCTCGATGAAACTTCATAATTATGGTCGTATCGTCACTATCGGTTCTCGTGGTGCCGTACAACCGGGGGCGAATTTGGCCGCCTATTGTGCCTCGAAAGCGGCGGTAGTGGCTTTAACCCAAGCGATCGCAGAAGAAACCAAACAGACTAATATTACCGCTAACGTGGTTTTGCCCAGTATTATCGATACTCCGGGCAACCGGGAAGCGATGGGAGAGGCAAATGCTAAGGACTGGGTAAGTCCCCAATCTCTAGCCGAGGTGATCTGTTTTCTGGCGGGGGAAGGGGCGAAGGACTTGCGCGGGGCGGCAATTCCCGTCTATGGTTCCCTGTGAGTGGTTTTTTGTCTTCAGGCTGATACACTGATAACGGCGCTCGCTCTCGCTAAAAATTGGGGTTAATTTATGCTTATTCCGATTCTTATCAGTCTTACTGTCTTACTTTTATCCTATCTGCTCGGTTCGATTCCCACGGGTTATTTAATCGGTAAATACAGCAAAGGTATCGATATTCGTGACTATGGTTCCGGTTCCACTGGGGCTACCAATGTGCTAAGAACTCTGGGAAAATCTGCCGGGGCGACGGTGTTATTAATTGATATGTTAAAAGGAATGGCGGCGGTAGCCCTGGTACGAGGGCTATATTTTATGGATGTCAATCCTCTCCCAGAAAGTTGGTATTACTGGTTAATTATTGGGGCGGGATTGGGTGCAGTCATCGGTCATAGTAAATCGATTTTCTTGAATTTTAGTGGTGGTAAATCCGTCGCCACCAGTTTAGGGGTTTTATTAGTGATGAATCCCCTAGTGGCTTGGGGAACTTTGGCGAGTTTTTTGGTTATTCTGGCACTTTTCCGGATTGTTTCTTTAGGTTCGATTATCGGGGCGCTGGTGGTGAATATTTTAATGGTTGTTTTGGGTCAACCTCTCCCCTATATTTTATTTAGTTTGATAGGGGGAATCTATGTGATTGTTCGTCATCACGGTAATATTAAAAGATTGTTGGCAGGGACGGAACCAAAAATAGGTCAGAAAGTACAGCAATCATCGGAAGTAAGTTAAATAGGGCGGGCTGAATAAGCATAAAAACCTTGTGGGGTAAGACTTTTAGACTTTTTTCCCCCAAAAAGTGCCGACCCTTGGAGTGATTGGGAGGAAAATTCAGCTACTTTTTTCCTGAAAATTGGTAAAACCCCACACCCTGCCCCCAGGAAAAACTTTTTCAGCAGACCCTAATTAAGACTGTCTGCTGTGGTTTTTAACCAAAGGATAAAACTATTAATATCTTCTTGGACTTGTAGCCATGTATTATAATAGTTATTAACCAGATTTTCTAGTTTTTGTTTTTCCAATTCAAAACCGTAGATATTGCGAACAACGTGCCGAAAGCTTAGGTATTCATTAAGTTTATACACTGTATCTTCTCGTAATACAGCAGGACGATAATCTTGAGGTTTGCTCATACGATTTAATAGCCTTCTATGCCAGTCATAACTAGGGTTTGCTGAATAAATCTAAAAACCTTATCCAACAAGGTTTTTAGACTTTTTTTCCCTCAAAAAGTGCCGACCCTTGGAGTGATTGGGGGGAAAATTCAGGGACTTTTTCCCTGAAAATTAGGTAATTGACCA
>NZ_JADBSA010000039.1:0-9242 GCF_020246945.1 Microcystis sp. M113S1
CATGACCGAGATATTAACGCTAGTAAAAACATTTTGGCCGCAGGACTTGCGGTGTCAGTCTGTAGAGCGACCATAAGACCAGAACAGAGTAAATCTGTTAAGGCAGGTGCGAAACCCCGCAAGGGAAAGAAGCAGAAACCCAAATCGTGAGGTTTGGGAATCACCGTCCGTTTTACGGCGGTGAGGATGTCAATGTAACCCCCCAGATCGCGCTTTTGACTTGCTTGATTACTAATTTACTATGTGTCTCCGCCGCTAGGAGTGTGATATGAATCGTCCTGGGAATCGGTTTACCGAATCACCGAAAACCCCCCCGACTCCTGAATTTCCACTTCAGGAAGTCCCCCTTGAATCCCCCCATACCGAGGCTGATTTAGCCGTAGAGTCAGCCACCCCCGCAGAAGTCAAACGTCAACAACCGATCCCCCCTCCCAGTCATCTGCGGCAGTATCGGGCGATCGGTCTCGTCTATGGCCATTATCAGCGATCGGAGGAACAATTAACTAAAGGCAATATTTTAACTGCCGATGGTACTCCGATCGATTCTGTGATTCTCGGTCGAGTGATCAGTTTGGTCAAAAATCATCTCGATCTGGAAAAACCGCATCTTTGGGTGGTTTATCCGCGCACCCGTCAGGAAAATGATGCCCTTCATGTTCAGATTGTCGGTGTTTGGGAACCAGAAACCCTGAAAAAGGAGGATGATCAGGAGATAGAGCCTCTCCTCGCTTCTACCCCGGGTTATTTCTCGATTCGAGGCGAAGTCATCTTTACCGAACGGGAAAATCAAGCGGTAGTGGTCAAAATCCGACAAATGCCCAAAACTGAAGCAGACAAACCCAAGTTTTTTAAACTAAAATTGCGCGGCACTTTACCTGGTAAACCGATCAGTCGTTTTTGGGATTTTCAGGTACAACTTAAAGGAGATGCCTTAACCATTTTGGAAGGTTTAGACCTCGGTTTTGCCAGCAAGAAAAAACCGATGGGTAAGGGAGGTTTTAAAAAGCCTTTTGATAAAAATCGTCATCCCTCGGGGGAAGGAGAAAAACGACCTTTTACCCCCGGACAATCCCCTATCCCTCGGCCTTCCCGACCAAAACCCGTATCGGAAAACTAATTTTTTTCTAAGGATGGGTGAGAAACCCATCCCTAGTCTAGGATTTGGTTTTGGGAGCTATTTGATACTTAGTATTAGGAATATAAGCGCGAATGTTATAACTATAATCTGTTCCCAAAATCTCGGCGATAAAAACCGCTAACTGAGTGCCTAAAATCGCTTCATCGGCAGAACTAAAAGATTTATAATCTTCTATTAACCATTCTTGACCACCATTAACTAAAGTACATTGAAATGTACCGAGAGATTCGGCGATTTCTGTATGTTCTGTATAGTTTCTCGTTCTTACTTCCCCCCTACTATCTGCTCTCAAACATAATTGATTAAGTTCTGAATAAAATTTGGCAGGAATTTTGTCTAAATCACCCCCTTTAGTCACCCAATGCACAAAAAGATGAAAAGACCAAGGAAGATTGAGGTAGAGTAGATAAAATAAACCCAGAATAATTGTTAAATATAAGGAGGAAGTCAGGAATTTATCATATTTTCTTTTTCGGGATCGATTTAAACGTTTAGCTAAATCTAGCTTTGATCTTTTCATAAATTTTAATGAGTCAAAAGTAATTCGTAAAAAGTAAGATGTATAAAAAAATCTGGCGTTTTGCTCCGATTATCCTGTCTTTGAGTTTATTTATTCTAGCGGTCTGGGCAATTAGTCAAGAATTTAAACACTACACTTTTGCTCAACTGTTGGCTAGTTTGGATCATCTTACCACAAGTCGTAAGCTAGAAGCTATTTTTTGGATGGCTTTGGGTTATTTGTCGATGACGGGTTATGATCGCCTAGGTTTTTATTATATCAATCATCCCTTAGCTTTAGGCACTATTATCCGCGCTGCTTTTATCAGTTATGCTCTTGGTAATACCATTGGTTTGACCTTATTTTCTGGGACAGCAATTCGTTATCGTTTCTATACTCCTGCGGGGGTGGGGGTGGTGGATATTGCCAAAGTTATCACTTTTACCCATTTAAGCTTTTGGTTAGGAATGTTAGGGATTGGTGGTTTAAGTTTCCTCCTCGATCCCCAACGGATTCCTCAACTTTTAAAATTACCTTTTTTAACTACTAAACCTTTAGGAATAATTTTTTTATTGCTGGTTACGGGATATTTTTTCTTGACTCTCACCTATAAAAAACCAATAAGAATCGGCCAAGAAAACATCTATTTACCCTCTTGGACTCTTTCCCTGGCTTTGATTTTGTTGACTTTTATTGATTGGATATTAGCCGCTAGAGTTCTCTATCTTCTTCTCCCGGGCAGCTACAATACTTCGTTTTTAGGATTTTTCGGTCTCTATGTATTTGCCATGACGGCAGGGGTATTAAGCAATGTGCCGGGGGGAATAGGTGTTTTTGAGTTTATCATGCTGAGATTACGGCCAGAATATGTATCTAATGCCGAGCTTTTAGGTTCTTTAATCGCCTATCGAGCTATTTATTATTTCCTGCCTTTAATTGTCGCTTTTGTCTGGTTGTTGGGTTACGAGGCGCGCAGAAAATAAGGTCTTCAAATTAGCTTAAACGGACAAAAAAAGTCCCCATGCCGTCATAGCTGGGGAGCATCAATCTAGTAGGCTAAAGTTTCTAAAGTTTCCCGTAGATAGGAACAAATGCGAGCATCAGCATCGTCTCTATTTTTACCTGATTCTAGTTGTTCTTGCTGCCAACGCCGAAAACCGGAACTAGCGGCGATGGCTTGTTTTAAATGCTCCCAAGTGTGATGATCTTTATGAAGTGGGGTGTCAGAAAATGTGGTAGAGTTGCCCATTTTTACCTCTGGTGGTAGGGTTGCACTTTTTAACATAACTTAAAAATCGCTGAAAATTCTGATAACTGGGACACAATTAGGCAGAAAAAGGTGTTGCCTAGGGGGAAAGCTGCGGGGATGCCAACACCTTTTTTGAGGAAATATAGCAGATTTTTAGGAGATTTGGCTGGTTTCTGCCGCTTCTTCCGCCTCCACTGCGGCATTTAAAGCTGCGGGGGGAATGGGGATAGGAAATACCGACGGCAGGTTAGCGGCGGCATCTTCGGGAGGCTGTCCGGAGTGAAAACGACGGTAGCTTAAAACACCGGCTACGGTGATTGCTCCTGTAGCGGTGGCAACCCCTAAAATAAGTTTGTTAGGATCGACATGGAAGCTGTTATTGCTGCCAAAAATGCCTTTAGCTTGAGCGAAAGCACAAGCGGAGGCACTGCCAGCATCAAGAGTACCTAAAACAATACCACTGACAAGGGTGGCACTAACGGCGATGGAGGTGAAAAAAGTTTTCTTCATAATTGCCTTGGAGATAGGTTGTCAATAGCGATTATCCTTGCATTATATATATCTAAATCACAATTGTCTATTTTATTTGCGTTGGTGACATTAAAATAACTTTGTTTAAGAATAATGAATTATCAATATCGTGTTGGGGGTAGTCTTGCCTATAACCATCCTACCTATATCGAGAGAAATGCCGATCGAGAACTGTTAACGGCGTTAAAAAACGGTCAATTTTGCTACGTTTTTAACTGTCGTCAGATGGGTAAATCCAGTTTAAGGGTACGAGTGACTCATATTTTACAGCAATCGGGCAGGGATTGTGCGGCGGTAGATATAACCAGTCTTGGTAGTAATGATAATTTATCCCAATGGTATAACGGGGTGATTACCCGTTTGTTTTTAGGATTTAATCTGACGGGAAAAATTAATCTTAAATCCTGGTTGCGCGAGCGAGAGGATTTACCTCCCGTACAGCGTTTGGGACAATTTATCGAGGAAGTTTTATTAGTTTATTGTCGGGGAGAGAAAATCTATATTTTTATTGACGAGATCGATAAAATTCTCAGTTTACAGTTTTCTCTAGATGACTTTTTTTCCCTGATTCGTTATTGTTATAACCAAAGAGCGGAAAATGCCCAGTATGAAAGAATTACTTTCGCTTTATTCGGTGTTGCTACCCCAGCAGATTTAATTCGCGAAAAGACCCAAACATCTTTTAATATCGGCCAGGCGATCGAATTAACAGGATTTAATCTTCCAGAAATTGCTCCTCTAGCCGCGGGATTATCCGGTCAAAGTAATTATCAACCCGACTGGTTAGAAAAAGTTATTTTTTGGACGGGAGGACAGCCATTTTTAACCCAGAAAATCTGTCAGCTATTGCTGGAAAGTAATTTAGATATTGAGACGCTGATCAAAGAGAGAATTATTAATAATTGGGAATCTCATGATGAACCAGTTCATCTGCGAACTATTGCCGATCGCTTGTTAAGAAATCAAGACAAAGCGGGTCGTTTGTTAGGCATCTATCAACAAATTTTAGAAAAAGGTGCAATCCTGTGCGATGATAGTCCAGAACAAGGGGAATTAAGGTTGTCGGGGTTAGTGGTAAAAAAGGATAATCAATTAGTAGTTTATAATCCTATTTATCGAGAAATATTTAATCTCAATTGGGTGGAAAAACAATTAGAGCAATTGCGTCCCTACTCAGAAGCGATTGCCGCTTGGCAACAGTCTAATTATACCGATGAATCGCGGCTTTTACGCGGAAAAGCTTTAAATAATGCCCTCGATTGGTCTCAGGGGAAAAGCTTAAGTAATCTTGATTATCAGTTTTTAACTGCTAGTCAAAACCTCGATAAAAGAGAGGCAGAAATTAGCCTAGAAACTCAGAAGCAAGCTAATAAAATTTTAGCAATTGCTCACCAAAAAGCCACCAAGAGAATTAAAATTGGCTCAGTAATTTTAATTGCTTCTCTTTTGGGTTCTCTCTTAGCTTTTGTTCAGGTAAAACAAGCATGGCAGCAAGTAGAAACCGCTCAAATAGGTATTAAATTACAGCGCCAGGGTGATAGTTATTGGCAACAATTTCAATTTGAACAACTAGAATCTTTAATTGCGGCCATGCAAGCAGTAAATAGTTTAAAAAATATCGTTACTGATGACCAAACCCTAGGTAAATATCCTGCTACCAGTCCCATTATTACCCTACAACAAATTTTAGATCGCATTCAAGAAAAAAACCAACTGCAAGGACACCGGGGAACTATTTATAGTGTTAGTATTAGTTCAGATCGTCAAAAAATTGCCACTGCTTCTCAAGATGGGACGGTAAAAATTTGGAATAAAAAAGGTGAGAATATTCAAACTTTGACAGGTCATCGAGGAGCAGTTTATAGTGTTAGTTTTAGTCCCGATGGTCAAAAAATTGCGACCGCTTCCGAAGATAAAACCGCCAAAATTTGGAACTTGCAAGGGCAAATTTTAGTCACCTATCCTGACCATCAAGAATCAGTTTATAGTGTTAGTTTTAGTCCCGATGGTCAAAAAATTGTCACCACTTCCAGGGATAAAACCGCTAGATTATGGAATTTATCAGGTCAAACTTTACAGGTATTTAAGGGACATAAAAGATCGATAGATGCAGCTAGTTTTAGTCCCGATGGTCAAAAAATTGCCACCGCTTCCCGGGATGGTACGATTAAAATCTGGGATTTATCAGGTAAAATTATCTTGAGTTTAGGTAAAGAAAATATTGAGGCTTTTTATAGTGTTAATTTTAGTCCCGACGGTCAAAAAATTGCCGGAGCAGCGGCAGATAAAACTGCTAAAATCTGGGATTTACAGGGAAATTTAATAGCTACTTTCCGGGGACATCAAGATTTTGTCAACAGTGTTAATTTTAGTCCTGATGGCCAGTTTTTAATTACTGCATCTAGTGACGGTAGTGCTAAAATTTGGGGAATGCAAGGGGAAGAAATAACTACTCTCAGAGGACATCAAGAATCAGTTTTTACTGCTGTATTTAGTCAAGATGGAAAACAGGTGGTAACTGGATCGAGTGATGAAACGGCTAAAATTTGGCAACTGAACAATTTAAATCAAGCTAGGACTGATAATACCAGTGTTAGCATTAATTTCCAGGGCAATATTATCGCTATTGCTAATAAAGATGGTCAAATTACTTTACTCGATTCCCAGGGGAAAAAAATTAGAGAATTTGCCACAAAAATGCGCTCAATCTATAGTATAGCTTTTCATCCCGATAGTAATCAGATAGCGATTACAGGAAGAAATGGAAAAGTACAAATCTGGAGTCAAAAAGGAACAATGCTTCAAGAATTTACTGCTAGTCAAGTACCGATTTATAGTCTTGCTTTTAATGGAGAGGGAACAGCAATAATCACGGGAACAAGCGAGGGAAAAGTTCAATACTGGCATTTAAGTAATTATCGGCCTCAATTAATTAATTCCTGGACAGCCGATGATAATATTATCTATGATTTGGTGTTTTCTCCCGATCACCAAAAAATTGCTACGGCTGCTCGAGGAAAGATTAAAATTTGGGATTTACAGGGCAATCTTTTCGAGGAGATTAAAACCGATTCTTTTCCCGTTTATGGAGTTAGTTTTAGTCCCGATGGTGAAAAAATCGCCGCTATTTCAAGGGATGGTACAGCTAGACGCTGGGACATGGACGGAAATTTGCGATCGGAGTTTAAAATAGAAGAAGATATCGTCTATGGGATCACTTTTAGTCCTGATAGTCAAGAGATTGTGATTATTGCTAGGGATGGTCAAAAGCATCGATGGCCCTTAGAAACGGAATATAATTATTTACAAAAATTGCTCGATCGAGGTTGTCTTTGGTTAGAAGATTATCTCAGGAATCGTCCCGAAAAACGAAAAGCTCTATCCCTGTGTACTAGGAAAATAAAACCATTCACATTTTAAACTTGGTTTGACTGGGTGGGGGGCATAATTATTGTCTAACCCACCCGCTAAATAATCTTAATTTTTAATCCGATGGGGGGGGATTTTCTGCGCTTTGGGATCGAGTTTCTGGGGGAGTATCTTCTCCGATAGTTTCTTCTGGGGGCAAATCTTCCTCGGTAACTTCAATAATCACCGTTTCGCTAACAGCAATAGTTTCGACTTCAACATTTGCGACAGGTTCAGTCGGAGGAATTTCTGGGGGATTTTCGGAAGAGTTGATCTCTTCTTTTGCCAAATCAAAATCATCGAAATCATCGAAATCATCGAAAGTTTCCCCATCATCAATAATTTCTGCGGCTTTTTCCCCAATTTCTGTCACTGATTCTGTAATAGTTTCCCCGATAGCCGCCGCTTTTTCTATAACGGGGTCCACCGTTTCTTGAGCTTTTTCCTCAATTTCTGTCACTGATTCTGTAATAGTTTCCCCGATAGCCGCCGCTTTTTCTATAACGGGGTCCACCGTTTCTTTAACCGTTTCTTTAACTTTTGCCGCTACTTTCTCAGCTTTAGCTTTAGTTTTAGGGGATTGAGAGGGAGTAACTTTCCCGAGACGATTGCCTAACCAACCGACAATAGTAAATAATTTAACCGGTTTGTCGGGATAAAAAAGTGCTTGTCTGAGTTTGAGAGTTTGCCAAGCGAAAGCAATAAATAAAATGGCTGCGGCAACTTGTCCCAGGAGGATAGCGCCTGTAATCCTTCCCGCGCACAACCAGAGGACAAGGGCATAGAATAATCCTACCGCACTCCAGAGAAAATCATCTTGACGGTGGCGATCAGGGGCGATAAAAGCGGTGGTGAGGAGGTACAGACTACTCAATCCCACAACGACCGCTAGGATATAGGGCAACATTTGCGATTCTCCTTTGACATTTCCTTTTTTATTGTGCGTTATTTGGGGTCGATCGAGTCTATTTTTTGATTAATTTTCAAAATTATCGAGTCAGATCGTCTTTAACTGTGTTGATGAATAGCCAGCGTTAATATTAGGAAATTCTTGGTTTATCCTCTCATGCTTGTGCCGATCAGATTAAACAAGCTTTCAGACCAAACGATTAAGTTTTGATATTTAACAAGCAAAGAGGAATTAGGAACCCTTGATCAACCCACAGACAAACTGTTATCTTTAGCAATTAGTGCCGATGGTAAATATTTAATTATTGGTATTGCTGACAAAACTGTAAAAATTTGGGAAAATGGGCAATAGTAACAACTCAAGATAACTGCTATAAGTAGAAACTTATGCCGACAATATTTTATTGGGGAGAAGATGAATTTGCTATTAACCAAGCGGTGAAAAATCTGCAAGCAAAACTTCTCGATACCAATTGGATACAGTTTAATTATGATAAAATTAATGGTGATCGCAATGAAGCAATTATCGAGGCCCTCAATCAAGCGATGACTCCAGTTTTCGGCATGGGAAATCGTTTAGTTTGGTTAGCTGATACGGTTATTTGTCAACAATGTTCCGAGGATATTTTCCAGGAATTACAGCGCACTTTGCCCAATTTACCCGAAAATTCCTATCTGTTATTAACCAGTGCCAAAAAACCCGACTCCCGCTTAAAATCGAGCAAGTTTATCCAAAATCAGGCGGAGGTTAGAGAATTTGAACTAATTCCGCCTTGGAAAGTCGAGGAAATTGCCCAAAGAGTTAGGGAAATTGCCAAAGAAGTGGGAGTAAAATTAACTTCCGATGCGATCGAACTCTTAGCGGAAGCGGTGGGAAATAACAGCCGCTTGCTGTGGATGGAGTTAGAAAAACTGCGTTTATTTAAAAATAATTCGGCGGTAACTATTGACAAAAAGGACATTTTAAGCTTAGTCAATGCCAGCAATCAAAGCAGCTTACAGTTAGCCAGTGCTATTTTAAAACGGGAGACAGGCAAGGCCCTAGAATTAGTCAATGAATTATTAAATCGCAACGAGAACCCCCTGGGTATCACCGCCACCCTAGTGGGTCAATTTCGCACTTGGGCAATAGTGAAATTAAAAATTGAAGAAGGAGAAAAAGACGACAAAAATATCGCCGCCGCCGCCGAAATTGCCAATCCCAAGCGACTGTATTTCATTCGCAAAGAGATACAATCCTTTTCTTCTAAGCAACTTCTCGCCACCTTACCCATACTTCTCGAATTAGAATATCGTCTCAAGCGGGGTGCAGAACCTTTGGCAACTTTGCAAACAAAAATTATTGAACTTTGTTGTTTATTGGTGACTTAATAGTTACTAATTCTGTAGGCAAACGTCGCACTTTGAATCAGCTTTGTACGCTTTGACCCGTACAGGGCTAACTACAAGCCTCTCTATCGGATTCTTGCTAAATGCAACCTCTCCGACTACCTTTCTCCCTATATTTA